>NZ_JAUBOX010000047.1:0-54890 GCF_036700445.1 Microcoleus sp. T3_B1 | reverse complement strand
GGGTTTCTGCGACAATTTTTGGTTGAGTACGAGAGATATAGGAAGAAACCCGGTTTCTGGGATTCACTGCGTGGCGAGAAACCGGGTTTCTGCGACAATTTTTGGTTGAGTACGAGAGATATAGGAAGAAACCCGGTTTCTGGGATTCACTGCGTGGCGAAAAACCGGATTTCTGCGACAATTTTTGGTTGAGTACGAGAAATAAGGGAAGAAACCCGGTTTCTGAGATGAGCCTCCATCCACAAAAATGATGAGCAATTATCTCCCCGTTAGAGTATCCGCATAAGGATCGGGCAAAGCTTGCTGCACCTCCAAAAGCGGCAAAGGATCTCCAGTCAACGGTTGGCTAATCAAATTTTTTTTTAGCCCATCCCCCCGGCGATCGCGCTCTTGCAGCTTCAGCAATTCCTCTTGATAAACAGCAACAATTCGCCCTAAACTCAGCACCAAATCATCCCAATTATCATCTCCCACCAACTTCTCAGAAATTCCCTCAAATAACTCTCCCGCTTGCCTTTTTTGGACATAAGCTTTCAAAAGCTTTCCCGACTTTTGCAAAACGGCCTGATAAATATCCCCATCAGACCACCACAGCCCCTGTTGACTCAGCAGCCAAGTCAAAATATACTCGCGAGCGTGTTGCTCCTTCACCCAGGCCGCGAGATACTGCAAATCTTCCATAGTTACAACAGTCTCCTAAATTTTCCTTAAAATGTCCGCTTGTTTGTATCTACCGTTACCGCGATCGACAGAATACCTGCCTTATCATCACCTGCCCGCGTCATTAATACCCCTTAAATCTTAAAAAAACCCTACTGATTTACCAAACAGCAATTCTGAGAATATAAAAATAAACCTAAACCTCCTAGGTCTATTGTCCAATACTTTTAGTCCACCGGAAAGCGGTACACCCCGCCTCGCTTTCCTCTCTCGCAAATCAATCCTCAAGCGGGAACAACCAGCGGGTTATTAGCATGACAAAGCAAAATTTTGGTTTAATCGGTCTAGCAGTGATGGGCGAGAACCTCGCGCTCAACGTCGAAAGCAGAGGCTTCTCCGTGGCTGTGTACAACCGCACAGCAGCCAAAACCGACGACTTCATGGCCCTACGCGCCCCCGGCAAGAACATTGTAGCCGCCAAGACTCTGACAGAATTCGTCGATGCCCTAGAAACCCCGCGCCGAATCTTAGTCATGGTGCAAGCTGGGAAACCCGTAGATGCAGTCATCGACCAGCTCAAACCCATGCTGTCACCGGGCGACATGATTATTGACGGCGGCAACTCGCTCTACGACGACACCGAACGCCGCACCAAAGATTTAGAATCGATCGGACTGGGATTTGTCGGCATGGGCATCAGCGGCGGCGAAGAAGGCGCGCTGAATGGTGCTAGTTTGATGCCCGGTGGCACCCGCACTGCTTACGGCCTACTAGAGCCAATTCTCACCAAAATTGCGGCTCAAGTAGATGACGGCCCCTGCGTCACATTCATCGGCCCCGGTGGCGCTGGTCACTACGTGAAGATGGTTCACAACGGCATTGAGTACGGGGATATGCAGCTCATTGCTGAAGCCTACGATTTGCTCAAAAACGTTGGTGGATTGGACGGCCAGCAGTTGCAGGAAGTTTTTGCCGAATGGAATACCACAGACGAACTCAACTCGTTTTTGATTGAAATTACGGCTAACATTTTCAAGTACAACGACCCGGAAACTAAGCAACCCTTAGTTGAGGTAATTATGGACGCCGCCGGTCAAAAAGGCACGGGCCGCTGGACTGTAATGAGTGCTTTGGAATTGGGCGTGAGCATTCCCACAATTATCGCTGCTGTGAATGCCAGAATCATGTCTTCTTACAAAGACGAGCGCATCAAAGCTTCCCAAGAACTAACCGGGCCTAGCGGCAAGTACGAAGGCGATACTAAAGAGTTTGTGAACAAAGTCCGCGATGCGCTTTACTGCTCGAAGATTTGCTCCTACGCGCAAGGTATGGCACTTTTGAGCGCGGCCTCGAAGTCGTACAATTACGACTTGAGTTTGAGCGAAATTTCCCGAATTTGGAAAGGTGGCTGTATCATTCGGGCTGGATTTTTGGACAAGATTAAAACAGCTTTCAAGGACGATCCCACGTTGCCGAATTTGCTGTTAGCGCCGGAGTTCAAACAGAGCATTCTCGATCGCCAATCGGCTTGGCGGGACGTGTTAGCTACTGCTTGCCAACTGGGGATTGCAGTGCCAGCATTTAGCGCCTCGCTGGACTATTTTGATAGCTACCGACGCGAAAGATTGCCACAAAACCTCACGCAAGCTCAGCGTGATTATTTTGGGGCTCACACCTACGAACGCACCGACAAACCGCGCGGTGAATTCTTCCACTCTGAGTGGACGCAGACTGCTAAAGAGTCGCTGCAAACTGGTACTACCGACTAATTAATTTTTGTAGGGTGCGTTTCGGCGCACCTTACTAATTATTCTGGGGTTGCAAATTGTTTTGACGTTTGTTTTGGAGATAGGTTTTAATATATTCGTCGTTAAAGAGCGATCGGGCGATCGTCAGTGCTTCTTGTCTTTCTGCGTCTGTCATGTAATCATCGCCTTTTATACCTGATGGCGGGTGTCGAGGATCGCCGCCTGCATCGAGGAATCGCTGACGTGCGATCGCCATTAATTCTCCTAATCTGCGGTCTTGCTCTCTTCTAATATCATGCGGTTTCGTCATAGTCTTCAAGCTCGTCTATACGAACAATCTCGCCACTTTGTAGTATAGCAGCCCTTGGTAACGCTCGACTAGGGGTTTCGATGTACCAAAAGCCTTTTTCTTCATCATATATTCTCCAGATCAGCAAGTCGAGAGTTTCCAGGGCATTGATAATTAAGTATTGGACTCCTGATGATGGCATAGGTCGATGTGTAGTTGAGCCAATTGGCTATTGTATCACCCATTGATGACAAAAATTTCAGTTATCATTGATTGTATCCCTGCACCTATTATCAATTCTCATAAATTCAGAGTTTCCCTAGATAATCAGTAATTAAGATCACAATGTGCTTGTGATATGGGTAGATAACTATACTGAGTAAATCGGGTACGCTCGTAAATACTTCTTTAAACTAAATATAATCTTATGTTAGATTTTATATTAGTAGCCGCTATCGTTTTCGCTGCGGTAAATATGATTTGGGAATGGGTAGATACCTGGAAAGAAGAAGAGCCAAGAAAATGTTTATCAGACAGTGGTATTCTGGAAGTGGATGAAATGACTGGCAAAGAGTTTGAAAAATTTCTAGCTTTCCATTTTATAAACTGTGGTTATATTGTTAATTTAACTAAACATAGTCAAGATTATGGAGCCGATCTAATTTTGTACAAAGATGGCTCAAGAACGGTGGTTCAAGCAAAAAGAACCAAAAGACCAGTTGGTATTAAAGCCGTTCAAGAAGTAGCAGGAGCGGTTAGATATTACAAAGGAAATAAAGCCATAGTAATCACCAACAACAGATTTACAAAAAATGCTTACAACCTTGCTGAATCTAACGACATAGAATTATGGGATAGAAAAAGACTCATGGAATTCATCCTGATAGCTAAGAATTGTAGTAAATAACTTATCTACCAAAGTAAGTTATATATAAAAGATGCACTGCTTTCCCGGTATATTTAATCTCACTGCTCAATCATGCTACAAATTTCTAATACCGTGTTCATAGACGATCGCGAAATCGAGATTAGTGCGATTCGCTCTCAAGGCGCGGGGGGGCAAAATGTAAATAAGGTGGCGAGTGCTATTCACTTGCGCTTTGATATCCCAGCTTCCTCATTGCCCGATCGCTACAAGGAGCGTTTGTTGCAAATCAACGACCAGCGCATCACCTCCGAAGGTGTGATTGTCATCAAAGCCCAGGAACACCGCAGCCAGGAACAAAACCGGGAGGAGGCTTTGAGACGGCTGCAAGAACTGATTAAAAGTGCGATCGTCATACCGAAACCGCGCAAACCCAGCAAAGCAACTCGTAGTTCCCAGCGCAAGCGTCTCGACAGCAAAACCAAGCGAGGGCAGATTAAAGCTATGAGAGCGAAAATTACGGATTGATCGATGAAAGGTCGATCGGGCTTTTTGACTTTTTAGTTGTCAGTCGGGATTTGGTGGGCCTAAGTCGTTCGGTAAATCGTTAAGCGTTTTTCCCAAAGCTTTGCAAAGAGCTTTCATTTGAGCAATGGTGAGTTCTGGTTGGTCTAGTCCTCGTTCCCAGTTACTGATTGCTTGTTGGCTTAGGGTTTTTGCGCCCGTTTTGTCGGGAATTTGCTTTGCTAAAGCTGCTTGCGATAAACCCACAGCCTCCCGCAAGATTTGCAGTGCTGGTATATCTTTGGACTCTTGAGTTTGTTTCTTTCGGGGCATATCATAGGAAACTTACAAGCAGACTTGTTGACAACCGAGTTGTTTACAAGTATCCTTGTTAAAGATAGAGACAACACAAAGGCGGCTCCTTTAGCCGGACGGTGGAAACGCTTTGGTTTAGCGAGCTGCCTTATTTGTAGTTTCTACCCATTATGCCTGCATACCCTTAGTATTTTCCGGGCTTGGGTGCATGACTCAAGCCCTTTTCCCTAGACATGGACGAACCCCTGCGGGTTAGTTGTCGTTCGGCGAGGGCGATCTTATCAAAGGGATATCGTCAGGGATGTTGGAGATATCGATGCCTAGCAATCTAGCCACGGTTTTGGGCGAAAGCTTTAACTCCCGGCATAGGGCGAAGAAATTATCCGCCCGTGGCATTTTCCGACAATTAACCCAGGAGTTCACTGTATTTAGAGAAACTCCTAGGTTTCGGGCTAGTTGTTCCTGAGTAGCTTCAGCCAATTGGATAGCTTCTTGAATAGTTTCTGGTTTGAGATAGTCTATATCTTGATTCATTCAACTAAAGTTATACAACTTTAGTTGACAAAGAGGAGCTTTCCAACTAAAGTTGTAAGTGACGGACATGACAGAAGACGGTCGGGCGAGCCTACTTTCGTCAAAATGCAGGTTGGAAGAACCGCCGGATTTTTCGTGTCTATCAATTGTGCTTGCATACCCAAGCGTATTTTCGGGGGTTGGGCGCATACCTTAAGCCCCTTTTTTCTCAACGCCGAGGAGGTGATGCCATGTAAAAGGTCGATCGACCTCACAGGAGTGCCCAACTCAAAATTGTATCAGCAGTAATAATTTTTTAACTGTTGGTTTAATTTAATTGCTAATTCGGCCCAAAGCTCTCTGGAAGTTCATCGATTTTTTCTATTTTTAGTTCTCGGCAAATAGCTTTCAACTGAAAGAGAGAAAATTTTGGTTCTGTGGCTCCAGATATCCATCTATGATACGTGGCCCGGGGAATCCCGCATCTAAAAGCAAACTCATCTTGTGATAAGTCTGTTTTGTTGATTCTTAGGGCTTCCAATGGTGAATTGCCCTCCTGTCTTCGTTCTTTTCTTGATGACATTGTAACATAAATCTCAAATTGAGATGTCATACTTGAAAAATTTAAATCGACATCTCATAATGAGATACAAGTGACAGAACAAAAGCTGGCCGGCCAGGGCGAACAGCCAAAACCTACAGTTTTGAATAACCGCCTTGAGGTGGTGCTATGTAAAAGGTCGATCGACCTCACAAGAGTGCCCAACTCAAAATTGTATCAAAGATCCAGACCAAAACTTCAACTTTGCGATCGCACAACTTCCGTGCTATCGTGCCATTTCTCGAACCATTCCCGATCATGCCCACATCCATTGACAACTTCTACCTAGGCGATGTCGCCTCCAACTTTCACTTTGCAGGCCCGCTGCTAGACTTTGAAGAAGAAATCCAGAATCAATCTCCCTTTCACGATTTAGACTACCTGACAGGCGAAATTAAAAGGGGATTCCTAGACTACGTGCGTCAAGGAATCATGCTGGACGCCATCCGAAAGCTGCGATTGTACAAAGACAAGTTCAAAACTTTTAAAAGTTACTGCGAACAAGCATTAGGTAGGCAGTATTTTTACTGCACACAAATTATCAAAGCTGCGAGCATTTGCCTGCGCTTAATTAAAGCAGGATTTGAGATTTTGCCTAGCTGCGTTGCTCAAGTTGTGCCTTTGTTCAAACACGCAATTACCGACCAATACGGCGACTGTCGTTTACAGGAAAAGTGGCAAGAAGTTGTCGATGTCATACCCAAAGAAAGGATTACCGCAGTAACTATTGCCGAAACCGTTGACAACAATCCCAACCTCCGGCTCAAACAAATTCGCATTAAAACCGACACCTACGCCCTTTTAACGAAAAAAGCAGCCGCAGCCGGACTGTCAATTTCGGAATTTTTGGCCAGGTTGGTTGGCGAATACAATCCCAGAAATTCAGACCAGCCAGCGGAACATACTCCCGAACAAGAGGAGATTTTAGACCAATTAGACGCGGAGTTTAAGAAGCCTGCCACGGAACAGACTGCAACTTCTGCCCCAGGAAAAGTTAAGTCTAAAGGTTTTGGAGTGAAAGTTGAGCCTAAAGGTGGTAAAACGGAAGTGAAGGCGAAAACTTCGGAAAGGGAAGTTAAGGCAAAAACTTCGGAAGGTGAAGTTAAGTTCAAAAATCGGCAAACTGAAATCCAAGCCGAGAAACAGTCGAATTCATTTAATGAGAAAAATCATGAAGTCATCTGCCCAAAATCCTATCATGCGTCAACTGAAATTAATGGAGGCTCAACTGAACGAAATTCAGTGCCACCTTATTAAAGCCAGTGTGTTGAATTGGTGGCAAATAGTTTTGCCTGACGGTCAGAAAATTGCGATCGAGCACGCGGGCGGCGGACACTGGATTTTTCGGGCTAACGGGCTTGAGAAATTTCATCCAGAAGTGCGGCTAGCGGTGTTAAGGGCGATCGCCGAAGGCTGTCGCCGATAAGTTACGGGTAAGGACACGGCATCACAGCCGTGTCCCGGAAGGGGCTGGTAGGCGATCGATCTGATTTCATATCATTTGGGGATGCAGGGGGGCGATCGTTTATACTGGTTGAAAGTCGGATTGTCGATCGGCTTGTAGGGCGCTTTGGGCACGGCCAAAAAGCCTTGGACGTAGAGCGCCCCCTCAATAGCTAAGGCTGCCTTACAAGCGTTGTCAAAGCAAGTTTTAGCTTGGCTTTTGATCGGGGTCGCGATTTCTATCTATCGCGCCTCATCTAACAGTTCGGTCATGAGGTTTTCTGTCGATATCACTCAGTATTAGTTTAATATCATATCCCCAACTCATGTTTGAGAGTTTTTACTGCATCAATTGCTTCTTGAATTTCGCGATCGTAAGTTTGGGTAATTCGTGCATGATTTAGAGGGTTCATAATTAATGAACGATATAATTCAATATTTTGTTTGCAGGTTAAACTTACAAACTCCGTGTTATCCTGTTTCTTGTAGGCGATAATTGGTTGCCAAAAGTCATCGGTTGTTAATTTTTTAGACTCTTCTTGATATTTTACCTTTAAGTAATGCTTATCACAGAATTTTTTGAGGATGACTTCAAAGGCGGTACGCAAATATACAGCGGATGCTTTGAGATCGGGAGCTTGAGGGGGAGTCGGGGTGAGATATTGTTGAGCTTTGTCTAAATAATCAGTGTCTTGCTTCCAGACAGGAATTTCTAAATCATCTGTAATTTTTCCGCAATAAAGTTCCTGAAAAACCCATTTGTTACCATCAAATCTCTGTTTAAGAATTTCATACCACTCCCGATCGTAGGTCATCAAAAATATTTGGTAATCGCTGAATTGATCTTTGATAATATCAATTAAGGGGAGGCGATTAGACATATCTAAGCCAATAAAAATATCATCTAAGGCGAGTAGTTTGAGTTGGGGTTTCGGTGCTACGAGGAGAGAGCTAAAATAAAGCGCGATCGCAATAGCAGAGAGTTTTGCTTCATTCAGGAAGTGATGTGGACTAGATATTTCGCGTTCTAGGAACTTAATTTTTAATAAAATCTTCCGATTGTCAATACAATTTTCTTTTTGGTCGTCTCTATATTTGGCTGTGTTATCAAAAGTAATGCCTTGAAAATGTAAAGAAATGACAATTTTATAGCCAAAGTAATTCATCAGTTCTGTGGCTTTTTGCTCTAACTCGTTGAGCTTGGCGCGTAGTCCTTGATTAAAGATTTGGCTTTCGGCTTCAAAAATAGCAATTTTGCGCTTGTGATTTTTTTGTTTGGGAACAATTGCTAGTAAGTCTCTCCAGTTATCAGGAAAGGTTTTTTGCAGAGGATGAAGGTCATTAATACACTGTCCTAACAGGCTATGAAGTAATAGCTCAAAAATATTGACTTCGGGCTCTTTGTGATGGATAAAATGAACTTCAAGTAAACGTTTATAGTCTAGGATACCTTTAGCTTGAGATGCGGCAATTATGTCTGGATCGTTGGTAGTGCGGGTGGTAGATGACCACTCGTGAACAATTTGGGGTGTATTCAGGTTTTGTCGCAAAAAGAATTTGATATAGCCTTCGTCAGTTTCCGGTGCAAAGATATTTTTATATTGCTCAAAGTCTAGATTATTAATTCCAGATTCAAGCAGATACTGAAGTGCTAATAAAAGGGAGGATTTACCGCTACCATTTTCACCATAAATCAGTAAGTTTGGTTTACCACGTTCTCCAACTTTTGCTAATTCGACAATATGATGATTGTAGAAAGCACGAAAATTTTTAATCTCAACTTTAATAATTCTCATCCTAAACCTCTAATAATCCGCACGACTTCTAAACTATTCAAAAAATAAATATTAACCCGAATCGGATGCTCAGAGTCAAATATTCGTTTAAATATTTGTCTCAGCGCTGGCATTTTATCACCTTTGATGGTATCGAAAGCGGGAAGATTTTCCGATAACACATGACTCATGAAGTATTTGTCATGGCTGTGCAATTCTTCGGGTAAATATAACTCCATTACCAGTGCATCCACAACTTGCTCAAAATAACTCAGCATCAATTTGTCTTCTGCTGTTTCTACCATCTTTTCGCCATGACTAGGAATATCTTTGAGTTCGGCGGTAAGGTAGATTATGTAATTAACTAGGGTTTCAATAACATTGCGCTGTGGTTCAGTGGTCGTAGGGATAGGAATTTGAGAGACATAGATAGATTTGAAACGCTTAAAGTCACCACGCACAGCAGGACAAATTTGATTGATAAAAAATTGTATCATTCCAGAGTTAAGAAAGCCTAGTAAATATTTTGACTCTGCTGGAATCAAAAACAAGGTACAGTCAGGGTAAAAACTATTAGTATCAAAAGCAAATTCACAACGAATAGCAATATCTGGGTAAACAATTTTAGGCTGCTCAAACTCTTGCCAATAAGCAATGTTATCCTGAATTTGGTACCATTTATAAGTACCTGCTTTTCTACCTGTACCTGGTGTGAGCTTTTCTTGGTACTGGCTTAGGTAATTTTCAATAGCTGGATACTTCTTGATATCAATTCCTCGTCTTGTAAAAATCAACCATAAGTTTTGATATTCAACACTCCATCTTTTAACATCCCTTCCACGCAAAAAAGGTTTGAGAACTTCCGCCGATGATGGATGTTCAGCAATTAGCCTATCTCGCGTTTCTCTATCCACCACAAATGCTTCGTTAAAACCAGTTAAAATGCCACGATAAAATCTGCCATTCACATATTCCCCTAGCGGTGTACCAGCTTTTCGCAGTTTTTCCAACAAATTGAGAACTGTTGACGACTCTAGCCGCCAACCATCAGCAGTCAACTCCTTTTGTGCCATCAAAAAGCTCTGATTTTCAAACACTGAAGCAAACTGATCGAAAGGTTGCCCTAATTCCCAATTTAAAACGCGAGTTTGATGATTTTTAGGCTGTTCTTTACTAGCAATAATGATGCTAGGGTAAGCAATAGCCGTAAAAATCGGTGCATCACCAAAATCAATTAATTGCTGAATAGTCGATTCATTAGCTAAAAACTTACGCAGCTTTTCCCCGTAACCAGAGCGAAAATATTTATTTGATGAGATGTAGCAGAGAATACCTTGATTTTTCAGGAGCTTTAACCCTTGCTCATAAAAATAAACATACAAATCAGCTACACCTGTATAACAATCATACTGACTTTTAAAGATAGGTTTAAACTCTTTAATTTGTTCTTGGCGCACATAGGGCGGATTGCCAATACAAATATCAAAACCATCACCTAGCCCAAACATCCATTCTGAATCAAAGAAATCAGCCACAGCATTTTGCTCGTAAGGCTTCCAATTAGCCAACTTTTCCGCACTTTCACTCGGAAAGCCACCACTTTTAAGAATCTCACTAATCTGATGACGAACTTGATCATCCAATTCTCGATACTTAGCCTTAGTTTTAGGAGTACGAGCCATAAAATAACTTTTGCGAACCTCTGCTAATTCCTTTTCCTTTTGTTCAATGCGAGGATCGCGTAAAGTAAAATCAGCAGCCCCTTTAATTCCAATCAAAGCATTAGCCGCCACAAACTTAGTTTCCAAATTCGGTAAAGGACGTACACCCCGATTTTCCTGAGAATCATCAATATTTTGGTGAACAATCAGCGAAATGAAAAACCTTAACTTAGAAATCTGGATAGCCACCGGCTGAATATCTACCCCATAAATGCAGTTTTCAATTAAATATAACTTCCGTCCATAATCCAACTCATTATGCTCAAAAGCTTGCTCAATATCCTCAATTACCTTTTCTCGAATCGTGCCATCAGGAATCTCACTCGCCTTAGATATTTGCTTTTCCTTCCATCTGCCATTTTGCGGGTCAAGCTTACTCAGAATATACACCAACTTATGCAAAATACCCATCGGAAAAGCACCCGAACCGCAAGCCGGGTCGAGAATTTTCAAATTATCAATCGCCTCAATCAATCCTGATACTTCTGTATCTGTAAACTGATGCTGCTGATTATTATAAGCAAACAGATGGCGCAACCTTTGATTCACTTCTCTTTCTCCACTGAGTGAACTCAATTTACCTTCCAAACAAGCAATTAATGCCTCATCTACCATGTAATCAACAATTTCACGCGGCGTATAAAAAGATCCGGTTTGCTTCCTAGCAGTGGTATTCGTTTCCGGGTTATAAGCAGCGAGTAAATTTTCAAACACCTTCCCTAACAACTCAGGATCAAGGGCAATTTCTTCCTCAATCGGGGTATTTTCAGTAACAGTAAACTTATAACTATGAAAAATATTAATTAAACCTCGCACCGTATAGCGCTTGTTTTTGGTCCCGTAAACATCATTCAGATCAATTTGTTGAGCGGATTCACTAAAAAATAGACAATTAGGAATATTTAGCCGATTATCCTGACGTTCCGAAAAACCATCAATGCGGACAATTTGTTTAGGCTGATATTGATCGGGTTTATCCAAACATTCAAATAAACCACCATTCAGAAAAGGAATATTATCAAACAATCTGAGTATCGCTGGGGAATCGTGAAAATAATCCTCATAGCGATAGACATTATGCACCATGTAATTTTGGTCACGTCCCCCTGCTTGCTTCGCCTTATTTCTAAACTTACGATTATCAGGTTTACTAGGAGTATTCATCTCCTGATTCAGCGTTGCAAAGAATAAATTTTGCAAAATCGCTTTATAATAAGTGCTTTCTGTCGGTTCATTGGACTTGATTAATTGCTGTACCCTTTGATAGTTAAACAAATCATCTGGTACCAACCCTTTTTCCTTGAGAAACCAAACAAAAATTAATCTCGTAATTAAACGAATAACGCTAGTAGCATTACGAATCTCGACATTTCCCCCCGCACCTTCGGGAAAAGTAACATTTTGTACCGCCCAAAAATACCAGTTAGCTACTTCTTTAAAAAACCGTTTATTTAGTTCAGAAGTATCAAGAGTTTTCTGCCAAGCATCATGTAATTCGTCAAAATTGGTAAATTGATACTGTTTAAACAACTGAGGTAATGAAAGGTCAAAAAGTATTTCAATATGAGCGCGATGGGGCTGAAAAATATTAATACTTTTAATTAAAGTGATTTTTTCTAAAACATCCTTAGAAGTTTCTCGTTTATTAGGACGGCGGTTAATTATCGACAAAGTAAAACACTCACCATGTCGGAATAAAACCATAATCGGAATATCAGATTGACGGTTAACTTCGCGAGTAATATCCGATAGCTGACTGCGTGTGTAATCATTCTCGCGCAGCTCAACCGCCAAGAAAATATAAGATTGCAGATAATTTTTATCTATGTTACTCGAAAATCCTAATTGACCATTGGATTTAATCTCATCTTCAGTTAGTTGAAACAAAAAATCAACCGACTTCCATTGAGATAAACTCGCCCGTTGCTGGTTGATTTCCCCAAATCCAAAAGTATCGATAAAATCTTCAGGGTGATTGCTATCTAACTCAAATTTTCTTTGCGTCGTATATCCTAGAGTTTGGAATAATAGCTCTAGCTTCTGGGCTGCATTACCCGCAGCTAAATTTTGGATAGATTTCGCAATTTTATCTTTCATGTGTTGTTCATTCATCTTTAATCACCAACCATGTAATTAAATCGAAATCAGTTTGGCTTGTCACCTGTTTTTTGTGTTCAGGCATTACCGCACCTTTACCAGACTTAAACAAATTACTACCTAACCGCTTCTTAAAAGTCCGAGTAATCGAATCAACCGCCCTCTCAAGTAAATCGTTATAAACACTCATATCTGCCCCGTTATTGGTCTGGTTGTCAAACAAATTACACAACGAGTCATAAGCTTGCGCCTGATTCGCACATAACAACCGAAACATCTCTAAAATCTGCTTAGGTTGAGCAAAACTGAAACGTACTACCTGATCCTCTCTAATATACACGAGAAAGTACGGTTGCAGAGGATTAACCTGCTCATTTCCCGAAGTATCACCTTTCTGTTTTAAACAAAAAATTACTCCTGGTGCAATTATCGGATTTTCCGACGCTGGTGGAACGACTGCATAAATACCCAAAGGTGCATCTTCTAGCTGTTTCTGGTTCCTTTGCAAATAATTACTTAGTTCAATGCGAAAGTCATCTAAGGTAAACTCATTGAGGGCAACGCTTTCGTTGAAATCCTCTAAATCTAATACCTCATTCTGCAATCGTAATAACTGTTTATCTCTATATTTTAAATCCGTTTGAATTAACTCTTCAATTTCATCCGGTTCCAGCAAGTTGTCTTCAAAGGTAGCGGCAATATCTACCAACGCCATCCTTGCTTCTACTCGATTTTTGAGATTGATGTATTTATTTAAGTCATCAGTAGGCCAGAAATTCACTAACTGTACTGTATGGTTAACACTACCGATACGGTCAATCCGTCCAAAACGCTGAATGATTCTGACTGGATTCCAATGAATATCGTAATTAACTAGATAATCGCAATCCTGTAAATTTTGCCCTTCAGAAATACAATCTGTCGCAATCAATAAATCAATCTCTCCATCTTGGGGCATAGATGGCATCTTGTCGCGCTTTTTGGAAATGGGAGAGAAATTAGTCAGAATTTGATTGAACTCATTCTTGCCAAATGTGGTTTTATTTCGGCCAGTTCCCCCAACTACTAAAGCTATGTTAATATTGAGCTTAGAAGTTGCGATCCATTCGTGCAAAGCCTGATAAAGATACTCTGCTGTATCGGCAAAAGCAGTAAATACCAAAACTTTACGGTTAGGTTGATTTTGTTTATTAATTGTTGGCTGTTTTACTTTGTTTTGAATCAAGTTTTTCAAATCGGCTAACTTGGCATCCCGTGTTTCATCAACCTGCAAAGCTGAATTATAAAGAATCTTGAGTTGTTGCTTATCCTCTGCTAAATCTTTTAACCATTCATCAGTATCAAGATGTGCCATCTTAAAAGTAAACCTGGAACCAACCTCGATAGCTGCTTGTAGTTCTTCATCATCAATATCTTCAAGATTTAACTGATTAAACTCAATATTCTGGTTTTGATCTCGAAACTGCTTAAAGGTTTTAATTCGTTCCTGTAAATCGGCAATTTTAGCGATAGTCCTTGCCATCGTAATTGCAAAGGATGTCACCGAACTTTCCAGCCGTTTAAGAAAGTTAACTTTCATCATCCCGATGAGGAAATATTCGCGTACACTCTGCTTAAATCTTTGTCCTGATTTATGTTCGTATTCTTCTCTGTACTGCGGCAAAACATATTTAGAAGGGTTAAATAATGACAATTGATAATTAGAAATTTCATCATTGAGTTTGTCGTAGGACATAAACTTACCTTTCAAATCAATTGTTGGAAAGATAGACAAGGGTTTTATCCTAATTGGGAAGCCGCCTAATTGCTCTACAACATCTTTATAATATTTTTGAATATGTTTGCGAGAACGAGCTATGGTTAATTCGTCAAGCAGTTTAAAAAAACCAGAATCAAGGGAATTTAAGAGTTCGCTAGTTATGCGAATACTCTTTTTTGACCAAGTGGTAAAAGCTCGTTGAGCGCTAGCTAGAGTATCTTTCAGACTAACTACACCAATTGATGCTTGAAAAGCATCATCCTTGCCTTCAGTGATAAATTCAAGCTGATGTCTTAAATCAGTCAGGTTATTGTTAACAGGAGTAGCAGAGAGTAAGAGAACCTTGGTTTTAATGCCAGCTTTAATAATGTCATCCATCAGTCGCTCATAACGACTTTTACGAATTATATTTCCATCTTCATCTCGCTTACCCTTAGTGTTGTTGCGGAAATTATGGGACTCATCAATTACTACTAGGTCATAATTTCCCCAGTTAAGAGTCCCTAAATCTGTATCACCGGATTTGCCAGACTCACGACTTAAATCTGTGTGAGATAAGACTGTATAATTAAAGCGATCGCTAACAAATGGATTTACTTCACTATTATTCTGTGCGTGATAGATTGTCCAGTTTTCGCGTAACTTTTTTGGACATAACACTAAAACTCTATAGTTCAGGATTTCAAAATATTTAATAACTGCTAAGGCTTCATAGGTTTTTCCTAAACCCACACTATCGGCAATAATACAACCATTGTGGGTGCGAATTTTATTAATTGCTCCTATTACGCCATGTTTTTGAAATTCCAATAAAGTATTCCATATGGTAGTATCAACTAGCTGGTTGCTTTCACTGAACAATCCCGCGTCTTGTTGGTCGGCTAAAAATTTTTCAAAGATATGAAATAGGGTTTTGTAGTAAACCAGTTCTGGGGTGGAGTTAGTATATAATTGTTCTAAATAAAACAAGACATCTGCTTTAATATCTTTGACCAATTCTTCATTGTTCCAAATTTGGTCAAACCAAACTTTGAAATCATAAGTGTCTTCTATGCTACTGACGATTAAATTTAATTCAATATTGTTGATATTGTTAGACAATCCTAAGCCTTTTATGGTAAAATTAGAACTTCCCATAATCGCGGATGGAACTCGATAAATGGTTGTCGATCCATCGGGTCTGATGTCCTGTACTTCATTGTCAATATGATAGAGTTTTCCGTGCAAGAAGTTAGACTTTGCGATCGATTTTATCTCTACTTTTTCTCTAATCCAGTCAGCACAATCTTTCGCTAAACGTTTTTGTTGAAGCTGCTTTTGGAGGGTTAACCCTTCTCGATCGATTAAGAAGGCTTTGGTTTCATTTCTGTGAGGATCGAGAACAAAAGTTGGTTCGCCAAACAGGAATTGTAATTTTTCAATTTTCAATAGCTGTTCTTTCAGCTCTTCAAAAGCATAAATTGTAAAATAAGCTGAAACAATTGATAAGCGGGAACCTTCTTTGATTTTAAATTTTAAAAATTCACCAACACACCCCCGTGTGTGGTTATCTTTAATGCCTGAATATGATAAGGAAAAAATCGAACGGGGCATATTTTTTACCTGTTCAAGGTTTATTGTTAAACATATTTTTTTTAAGAATGTTAAAATCTTGTAGGACTTACGCAAGTGTCACAGTTAAATCAACTTGTAGGATGCCCCGGACATTGATTATTTCGATTTCAACAGATTTTTCGGCTCCGGGACACCCTACGGAGAGGCTACATTAAGGGAAGAGTGAGCGAAATATCAGCGCAAAACAGAACTCTTAGTGAGATCGAAAACCTAAAACCCTTGATTTATAAATGATGGAAATTCATGGACACAACTGGACTCGAACCAGTGACCCCTACGATGTCAACGTAGTGCTCTAACCAACTGAGCTATGCGTCCTCACGAATTCCTAATGTAGCAGAACATTCGATCGCCTGTCAAGCATAAATATGAAATTTTTTAAGCAGGCACTCTTGACATCGCCCCTAATGCCCCATCCCCCGCCAAATCTTCACAGTTCGATCGCCCGCACCGCTAGCCAAACTCCCCCCATCAGGACTAAACGCCACCGACAAAACCTCGCCCCCGTGGCCCGTCAGAATTTCCAGCAAACCCCCCGTACCCGCATCCCACAAATAAATCGTGCCATCCCGACTCCCCGTCGCCAAAACCCGACCATCGGGACTCAACGCCACACACAAAACATCCCCAGAATTGTCCCTCATACTCCGCAGCAGCGTCCCTCGCCCCTGTGCATCCACCCGCCACAGCTTCGCCGTACCATCCCGACTCCCCGTCCCCAAAATCAATCCTTCTCCTACTCCCCCCCTTACCAAGGGGGGGCTGGGGGGGGTCTGACCGGCCAGGGAGTTGGGGGAACTCGCAGCAAAAACGATCGCCCGCACCCAATCTCCGTGCTCTGCCAGAGTACAAATCGATCGACCATTTTGCCAATCCCACAACTGCACAGTCTTGTCCCGACTCGCACTAGCCAAAAACTCCCCGCCAGAACTAAAAGCCACCGCCTCCACCCCGCCAGCGTGACCAGTCAAAGCCGACATCCGCCTTCCCTTATTCAAATTCCACAACTGCACAGTTTTGTCCCGACTGCCGCTAGCCAAAACCTGACCATCCCGACTAAACGCCACAGCAGAAACCCTGTCAGAATGACCAGCCAAAGCGTACCACCACTTACCCTTATTCAAATCCCAAATATGAATCATTTTGTCCCGGCCGCCACTAGCCAAAGTCGCGCCATCAGGACTAAACGCCACACAAGTCACCCAATCAGAATGACCCGTGAGAGTGTACCACCGCCTACCAGTCTCCAACTTCCACATCTCAATCGTCTTGTCCTCACTGCCGCTAGCTAAAGTCGCGCCATCAGGACTGAAAGCTACCGACGTAACAGCATTAGAATGCCCTACCAGAGTATGAACACACCTCCAAGTAGGCGCGCGTGCCGGTACAACCCGCTGCATCGGCGGCACAGGTAAAATGGTGCCTGCAACCGTTGGCGGCACTGCATTCTGCACCACAGGCGTCCTCTGCGGCACGGGAATTTTAGGCGCTGGTAGGGGCGGTGCCCCCGTGCCCGCCCCCGTGCCCGTCCCCGTGCCCGCCCCCGTGCCCGTCCCCGTGCCCGCCCCCGTGCCCGTCCCCGTGCCCGCCCCCGCCGACTGCTGCGGCTGCAAATCTTTCAATACCTCAGCTACAGATTTGTAGCGCCGACTGAGACTCGATTCGATCATTTTGTCGAGGATGCGACTTAATTTCGGATCAATTGGAACCTTCAAAAAGTCTCGCCAAACCCAAGCATCTTGATTGATATCGAACAAATCAAAAGGAGATATTTGAGTCAGCAAATAAATGCAAGTTACTCCCAAACTGTACAAATCACTGGCATAAACCGCTTGACCTCTAATTTGTTCCGGCGCCACAAATTCGGGAGAACCGATGACTGTACCGGTTTCTCTCAAACCCTCCACAAGTTTTGCAGCGCCAAAATCAACTAAAACTAACTCCCCAGTTAAGGTGGGGTAAGTATAAATGGTGGGAGTTTGAGAAAGGCGGCGGCGGATAATATTGGGGGGTTTAATATCTCGGTGAATTACACTGCGATCGTGCACGAACTGCAATACTGGCAATAAATCCTTCAGCAGACTGAGAATCTTACTTTCGCTGAAAGGCCCAGTCCGCCCCAACTCTTCCTGTAAATTCTGACCTTCTATAAATTCCTGTACCAAATACTGATAGCGTTCCTGCTGAAAGTGCGCCAACAGTTCGGGAATTTGCGGGTGTTTCCCCAATTCGTCCAGCCGCACCGCTTCTCGGTTGAATAATTCTGCTGCTTTCTCGCTGCTGCTGGTACCTTGGGATAGCGGGAAAAACTGTTTAATTGCACAGCGCGGTTTTGAGGGTTTGTCTTGGTCTATTGCTAAAAAAGTGCGGCCGAAACCGCCGCGCCCAAGGGGTTTGATGGCGCGGTAACGCTCTCTGAGCAACAGTTTGGAGCCGCAATTCAGGCAGAATTGGGTACGATCGGCATTTTGCGGGTTTTGACAGGCGGGGTTTAGGCAATAACTCATAACTAAACCGAGAAGGAATCAGCAGCACATCTCTATGATACTGACGCCCAAGCGCGATCGACTCTCGCGTTACAATTAAAAACCAAAGGACTAAAGTCCTCAGAATTTAAGATGTGGCTTTCACTTTCAGAGCATACTCTTTAAACCTTTCCAAGTCAGCCTGAATTGTCGATTCAACCACGCGGCCCAGAAATAGGTTATCCATCAATTTTCCCAGCCAGCCGGGAATTCCGTAAGCCACTGTCAGCTTGACGATACTGCTGTCTTTGCGATCGTAAAATCTTACGGCACCTCGATTTGGTAAGCCGTCTACCGATTCCCACTGAATTATCTGATTCGGCACTAATTTGAGAATCCGAGAAAGCCAGCTAAATTCTAACCCGCCAGTTGCGAGTTTCCAGCGAGACAATTCTGGATCTTCTTCGAGAACATGAACAGATTCTATCCACTTCATCCAGCGCGGCATTTGCTCTAAATCTGACCAGAGTTGCCACGCTAATTCGATGGGAATTGCCACTTCTACTTGGACGCTGTGTTCTAACCAATCAGTCATGGGATTTTAGATTTTAGATTTTAGATTTTAGATTGAAGAATTGTTTCTTTTTTTCTTGTTACCAGGCTCTGCCTGGTAACGCAGATCCAGAGGCTCCGCCTCACTTTTCCTCTCGAATACTGGAGGCAGAGCCTCCTGATAGCCCTTCCCAGGCAGAGCCTGGGAATGAGAGAAAACGATAGAAGACTAAGGACTAATGACTGTAAGCTTCGAGAATTGCCTTAGCCGCTTGATGGCCTGAAAGTGTCGCTCCTTCCATGCTATCAATGTAGTCTTGCTGAGTGTAACTTCCTGCTAGAAAGAAATTGGCGATCGGAGTTTTTTGAGCAGGGCGGAAAACATCCATTCCCGGTGCTTCGCGATACAAAGATTGAGCGAGCTTCACTACACTGTACCAAGTCATGTTTAATTCCCGCGCTGAGGGAAATAAATCCTGAACTTGCTTAAGTACGTGTTGGGCGATCGCCTCATTGCTTTGTTTAATAAACGGATCTCCCGGTGTCAGCACCAACTGGAGCAGCGAGCCTTGTCCTTCTTTATAATAATCCTTGGGACTTGCCAGCGCTAGGTCTGCAAAACAGGAAAAGTCTGCATCTGCTGAATACAGCAAATTATCGATTCCTACAGCGTGGCTCAACTGTTTGCGCTTGGCTTCGTCTTCCAGTTCCGTTACCCAACCGTCGAACCGCAATTGTACTGTAGCAACTGGCACGGCATCTAACTTATAAATGTTGTCAAATTCTGACCATTTGCGCCAAGCTGGGGGCAATATTTTCTGAATTCCTGGCACGTCGCAGGCGAAAACGTAAGCATCGGCGGTAATATTTTCTTCTGTTTCGCCGTTGGCTACTACCAAGCCTGTTACGCGGGTTTCTTCGCCTTCTTCAAACTGAATTTCTCGGACTCTGCGCCGCGTGTAAATTTTTGCTCCTTTCTTTTCCAAATATTCCACAATTGGTTTGTGCAAATATTCGTTGGGAGAACCAGCCAGCATCCGCATGACAGAGGCTTCGGTTTTCGATGCAAAGAATTGAAAGATTGTCAACATACACCGGGCAGAAATATTTTCAGTGTCGATAAAACCCAGTGCGTAGGCGATCGGATTCCACATTCTTTTGAGCGAGTTTTGGTTGCCACCTTGGCTGCGGAACCAGTCAGCAAAGCTAATTTTATCCAAATCGCGGATAGTTTTCATCGCTCCTTCAAAGTCTATCAAACCTCGGACGATCGGGCTAGTTCCCAGGGCGATCGCATTTTGAATTTTGTCTTGTACGGATAGCTGGGATGTAGTAAAAAATGCCTTCAATCCGTGCAAAGGAGCACCCACGGGAAAGCGAAAATCCAAAGAACCAGTTTCGCCGCCTCGATTGATAAAAGTGTGGACGTGTTCTTTGAGGAGCAAATCGTCAAAAGCCCCCACTTTTTTCATCAGGGCAAATAAGTTATAATAGCAGCCGAAGAAGACGTGCAAACCCATTTCAACGTGATTGCCGTCTGGATCTACCCAACTGCCGACTTTGCCGCCGACAAAGGGGCGGGATTCAAAAATTTCTACTTCGTGGCCGGCTTCCACTAAATCGACTGCTGTGGTCATTCCAGCCAGTCCCGCACCTGCGATCGCAACCCGCATTTTACCTATCCTTTACAGTATTTTTACAAATTGTAACAAAATTTAGAATTTCCGAAACATTCAAAGTTCATAAATGCCGATCGACACTTGTACAGCCCTCTGAATTCTGGCTAGGACATCGGCACTAATTTGACCATAAGGGCCTTGTTCTAGGAATGTCTGCCGCAAAGCAGAAACGTTTTCACCAGAAAACGAGCGAGAAGCCCCTGGCTTTAGACATGGGGAGGAAAGCGGCTGCGACTTCAGTCGCCTTGAATTAAAATCCATAGGAATAGCCATCTTTTTTGTGAATAGATTTGCAATATTTATGACTAATTCCTGCTACTCTTCCCGTCGTTGTGGCGATGTCGAACGAACCGGATGCGCGGCAAAGAATTCGTCCCACATAGGTGCCGACCTTCTTGCCTGCTGTGACGGTAGCGCTGACAATATCGCCAGGCAAGAAAACCGAAATGGATTTGCTTTCTCGACTTGTGACGAATTGGGAAGCCAAACTTATCTGTGCCGCACATTTGTCGAGTACCGTGTCCTGCTGCCTTAATTAGCAGCGGTTGAGAAGTCAGCACTTTTAATTCTTCGACTTTGCCTACACTTGCAGCATCTAACCAGTGAGTTTTAGCTAAATTTAATCGAGTGCGGTTGAACTTTGTTAGACCACCACTGCCTGTAGAAACAAGCAAGCCATTCATACGAAGTCGGTTAAATAACGCCCAGCGAGTTGAATTGACTGCTGCTGCGTCTTTTAAAGACCGCTTTGCTTGAGATAGAATTCGCTTCAAAATTTCTGGCTTTTTGGAGAGGAATTGCTCAATATCTTGAGTTCCCTTCCGAGTATTACAATTTTCGCAAGCAAGGCAAAGATTAGAAATACGATTAGATCCGCCTTTGGCTTTAGGATGAATGTGTTCGACTTGTAGCGGTGTATCCGTAACTCCACAATACGCGCACTTCCTATCCCATTTATTCAACAAGTATTCGCGGATTTCGTAACCACATAAAACGCCTTGCTGGTACTCCAGTCCACTAATTTCTGGATTTTCTAGTCGTTGTAAGTCGAATCGCACAAGTTCTTGAGCAATAGAACTAATGGGAGCGACTTTCATTAATCTAGTTACCCATGTCAGGATTGTTTCGACACGATGTTGCAAGCTTGGAGCCAGCCATCCTTTAGGGCAAGTTCTATTTAGAAATCTAGCCTTTCGATAACGAGTATGGCGATTTCTCCTGGCTCTACGCAGTGAACGGCGAGACTCCAAACAGGCTTTAATTGATTGACCGGGCGTGAGTTAGTTCTGCACCAAAGATTACGTTTTCTCCTTCGACTAATGCAATGCCCGTGGTTTTGGAGCCAGGATCTATTTTAAGAGTGATGGGTTGTTGGGATACCGTTACCTCTACTTTGAGAATTAGCGTGAATGGATACCTTTTGAAAACAGCAGCTTTGCCAGTGGTTAGCAATTTACGAGCCATTCCTGGGCGGATTGGATTGAGCGGTCGTTTTTGGGTATCAAGTACAAAAACGAAATTAGACATAAAGTCCTCCATTGCTGGGTAAAGTTCGCTCCCTTGAATGTTTTATGAGCTTGTTGTGTCAAAAGCACTGGTTTAACCCCGTTAAGCCTGTTTAACTTTTGGCGATAGAGCGGAAAACTAGCGTCGCATTCTCCGGTATCATGACTCAAAAAACGGAGGTCTAATCCTGTCTCTGGTAAGGTTCGAGCTTTCTTCTTGAACCGCTCGGAACGAGCCGG
The DNA here is from genome assembly GCF_036700445.1 of Microcoleus sp. T3_B1. Lineage (NCBI taxonomy): Bacteria > Bacillati > Cyanobacteriota > Cyanophyceae > Oscillatoriales > Microcoleaceae > Microcoleus > Microcoleus sp. T3_B1. Next base: position 32,545 of record NZ_JAUBOX010000047.1, on the reverse strand, counting down.
ACTTCCCAAAAGCCCCCGCTTTTAAGCGTGGGGTTCCTTACATACAGCTAGAGAATCAGCTTGCAATCCTCCCTCACCCACAGGAATCAAGACGCGAGTTGGATTTTCTACTCTTGCAAGGTTACTCGTGAAAGGAACAACAATGACAGAATCCGTAAACTCGTTGCGGATATCGGGAGAAACCACAACTACAGGTATTTTTTTGGTATCTCCTAACTGACGCAAAGCCCTTGAAAGATAAATCTCACCTTGGCGAGGATAAGTTTTTCCTGTTGAGTTAGAGTCCATCGCTGCTCCATGTTTCTTCTATCTGTTCCTCTACAAAATTAAACCACTCTTTTTCCTCCTCAATATCTTCTGGGCTGCGGTTTTGATAAAACTTCCGCAACTTATCTTCTATTTGCTTAGCGTACCAGAGACGGAGAGCTTGTTCGATCGCCTCCGTCCAATTATCAGTAAGTTGGTCTATTTTCTCCGCGAATTCAGCATCAAGGGCGACTAACACTTCTCGCTTTTGAGTAGAATTTGACATAATCATTTTCCTTGCTCATTCAAATAAAAAAAAATGACTGATGACGGTTGACTGCTGACTAATGTTATTGGTTATTAGCAGTCCAAAGCAATTAACAACTGCCAATTAACAACTGCCAACTGCCAACTGCCAACTGCCAACAGTCAACTAACTTCAAAACATCGGCATCAACTGAAGTGGGCCAATTCCCAAGTCTTTAGCAGACACCCAGCGCACCTCAAGCAAAGCGATCATATCCTTAAACTGAGGCTGACCGCGAGAAGCACCCATCAACCCTTTAGCAATAATCAAACCGCACCAACCGTTGGTTAATTTACAGCGGCGATCCCACTTCTTGCGAGCTTCCTGATGCACCGGATCGTCTTCATTAAACTCCCCAAATAAATACAACTCGCCATTTTTAGTTTGCAAAATACCCAAGTCGTATTGCTCATCCTGAAAAGGATTTTCGCCCGGATTAAAACCAATCCCCTTCACGCCTCCAGCTTCTTTCAAATCCTGAATCATAGTTTTTGCCTTCGGATGAGAAGTTTGGATCATCACCACCGGCAAACCATCTCCGGCGGTATTAATATCAACTTCTGCACCTTGGTGAAACTGGACACTTTGGCGCAGGAAATCTACCGTTTCCCAAGGTACGGCGCCGAGGCTCAAAAATGAATTTTGCGGCACCAAATCGTCCCGCAGCAGTGGTTTGTCAAATTCATCATCATCGTCATCATCGTCATCATCGTCATCGCCGAGCATCTGTAATAATTCGTCTGATACATCGGGCATCGTGGAAACTTTAACGGATACCTGTTGAATTTCTCCGTCAGGCTGCGGCACAGGGATGCGGTAGCGGCTGCTAAGAGTGGGAAAAGTGTCTGAACCCAATTTCCGGCGGCCGTTGCGGAAAAAACGATGAAATGCTTCGAGAGCAACTAACATCGTGAGGGCTTCTTCTTCGTAAAGGATCGATCGCAATCCTTCTAAAGGATGTAGGTTGCCGAAATTTGGTTCAATTTCCGATGGAGGCAAATCGGCTAAATCAATTTCGTCGTCGTCGTCGTCCTCATCAATATCTGCTGCACTTTCAAAGGTAACAAACAAACAGTCTTGCCCTAAAAAAGCCTGTTCTAAATCTTCAAAAGATTCATCATTATTGACGACTCGTTCTCGAAACCGTTTCAAGGATTCTAGAGAACGGTAAAGTAAAACTCCGTAATCCATTCTGCCTTGCCCCAATACGGACACGTAGAGGCTGGCGACATCCCACTGATTGATTTCAATAGATATAATTTGGTGTTCGCTCAAAGTCCGCCACGGAGCATCTTGCCAAATTTGAGCAGCTTTTTCCATTAAAACTTCAGCATACTGAGGGGGCAACTCAGGAGGTCTGTTGATGGCGACCTCTTCCATGCCGCGAAATATTTCGTCAATTAGGGGCAATTCCGGCACGTAGTCAATGGAAATGCCTAAATCTTGAAGTACGCCCCGCAGATAAAATTGAATTTCTCGGTTTTTGACTACTATTTTTTGGGGGCGGACTGCGGGAGCCGGACTTTGGGGATGTTCCATTGCCCGTAGCAGGGCCCGGACGAGCGCCTCTGGGCCGGCATCTGGGCCTACCATGTCCATAGCCCTCACGACTCCTTCGGAGCCATCGACCCAGAGAATGCACTCGCCACCAGCTTCTAGAACGTCATCGTCATCTAGCATCATGTGTGAGTCAGCATTAGATAAGGGTCGGCGATCGCCCTCCCACACGCTGGGAATTTGAGGTAAGTTTTGTAGCCGACGAAGAGTAGTGCGATTCAGCGCTGCCATAGAGTAAGCCCGTTGGGTGAAGCATTGTTGCGGTGCCGGTAGCCGGTCAACCGCTGCTTATCAATCATAAACCCTATAGGGGGAGAGGACATCGAGCTGGGGAACGAGGCCCCACGGGAATTAAAAATTAGAAGCTAAAAATTCGGCCTTCAGCATCTAACCTTATGCCTTCTGGCGAATGCCTGTACAATGGAGGGATAAGATTACACTCTTAGCATTAGACAATCTCAGGAGTTCGGCAAATTGTCAGGAACCTCAGCCTAAAGGCATGAGGCTTGAAGGAGAAATCTAACAAGCCGTTCTGACCAGCCTAAGTCTTAACTGACTACGTTTTTCGAGTCACGACACCCTGGGATGCGTAGCTAGTTCCTTGCTCTGTCGTTGAGAGTTAAACAGTTCTAAGGTCACTGGAACAGTGCTTTCAGCCTAACAAGCTCTTAAAACATTGGCGAAGCTAACTTTACTCCGAAAGGAGATTGAGGCAACCATACCTCGCCGGAGGGGCAACCATACCTCTCCACCCCACAAAAGTTTTAACTCAATGTAAAGCCGTCCTAAAAGGACGGGGTTTCTAACCCATATTTCTGATGACTCAAGCCATTTCTGAAAAGCGCGGCATTCAAATGACGGACTCTGCTGTCCGTCAAGTTTTAGCTCTGAGAGAGAAACAAGGTAAAGACCTCTGCTTGCGGGTAGGGGTGCGCCAGGGCGGATGCTCTGGAATGTCCTACGTGATGGATTTCGCAGATCCCAGCACTGTCAAATCCGACGATGAAGTGTTCGACTACGATGGTTTTCAGGTAGTTTGCGATCGCAAGAGCATTCTTTATCTCTACGGTTTGGTTCTCGACTTCAGCGATGCTATGATCGGGGGCGGTTTTCAGTTTACTAACCCCAACGCCACTCAAACTTGCGGCTGTGGCAGTTCATTTTCTACATAAATCGGAAAATAGGGCATTGGGGATTGGTAATTGCTAATTGCTGAGAATGCCTCGGACTGCATTGCTGCGTCCCGCACCCAATGCTCTTTCCAATCTAAAATCTAAAATCTAAAATCTAAAATCGAATGACCCCTGAAGAATTGTTTAAAGACGGTTTCGATCGCTACCAAGCTGGCGAAGCCCCGGCTAATCTGATCCCCGTGTTTAAAGAAGTGTGCGAGAAAGCTCCTAAAAATGGCAATGCCTGGGCTAGCCTCGCGTGGCTTTACCTGTTGGAAAATAAACCTGCACCGGCTCAAAAAGCAGCGAAAACAGCCGTTAAATTGAACCCTCATGACCCCCAAGCTCGCATCAACCTAGCAGTAGCGATCCTCGATCTTAAAGAAAAAGGAGTGCGCCCCCACGTAGAAGTGGCTCAGCAATTAGTGATGGCTTCCGAAGAGTTGCTCGACGAAGTTAAAAAAAATTTTGAAGAAGGATTAAGCCGAAAACCCGACTGGAAGAGTCTCGCCCGCGTTAAACAGTGGCTTCTGGAGCCGTAACGGCGCAAACAAGTCGATTTTGGGGCGGGGATCGAGGAAATCGGCTTTGCGGTTTATTACGACATCGTAATAAATCAATAAATAACTTTATGGAAAACTCAGGAAGTCAGTGCTAGTATTTGAAAACTTAGACGATTGACAAACCCGCTCAGCGGTTTTCAGATTTTACTACGATAATACTAGGAGTTGTAAAAACATGAGCAATGACAGCCACGTTAACATCAAACCCGCAACCCGCAACCACAAAGGTTTCTTTATTCAGCCCGCTTCTTACAAATTGATGAGCATCGATAAATCCGGCTGGGCTTTGATTTGTATGGACAAAGCAGTTTGTCACTATGTAGATCCCGATGATTTGCAATTGCCGAATAAATCAGGAATGTCTGAAGGTTAATTCTAAAGTTTTGAGAGACTTTAAGATGCTTTATTTGAGTAGCTGCCCTCCCTGGAGAGGCAGCAACTTTTTTATTCATACAAAAGTCCGGCAACGCGCAGTGAATCGGGATTTAACGGATAGAAGGATAGAAGGAAGAATTACCAATTCCCGATTACCAATTACCGATTCCCAATTCCCTAATTGTTAGATTTCAAGGCAAAAAGCATCTCAAGCTGAGCAGTTGTCGGTTGTGTAGAAGCTGTGGCGACGCTAACTCCTCGGAGAGAATTGAGCAATTCAGCGACGGGCGGCGAAACTAAATTGGGCTGTACTGCGAGCAAATATTGGTTAGCCCAAGACATGGTTTTTTCCATATCTATGTAAAAGTAACCTTGGTTGACTTGCGGTAAAGAAGTGGCGATCGCCTGAAAACTCGGACTGCTGCTTAACGGTTGCGGTGGCGTCGAAGTAATCACATCAACTAAAGGCCCGCCGAAAGCTACAAACACAGAATTTTCATTCAGCCAACCGTGCCCGAATAAAGTGCCTTGCTGGGGTATTTTCCATTCCGTAACTTCTTTGCCCTCAACGGTTCTAGGGGCGACACTGACTGTAGCATTGCTTTTGGCGATCGCATCGAGTTTTTTCAGGGTTGCTTCTGCAGCAGGGCGATCGCTCGTTTCAAAAATCATCGCCGCCCCCATCCCCAACTGAGACAAAATCCCTTGATCCGAACCGATCGCCCCGATCGCAAATTCCCCATTCATCCAACCAAAAACATCTCGATCCGCATCCAAATCCAACCGCTTAAAACTACTCCTCACCTGCTGAACTCCCCTGTCAACTTCCGGGCTATCTTTAGCCTCGGCTGTCGCTTGCGACCAAATTTGATCGAGTCCCTTGCCGCCGACTAAAGCAATAGTTTCGCCGGGAAATCTGGGTAACAATTTCGATGGGACTTGTGGATTTGGCTGGACGAATTTAGGGTCTAACTGAGCGATAGTTTTTACCCTCAATCCCGCACTATCCGCCCCAATTCCCGCAACCAAAGACTTAACTTGTTTGAACTGCGAAAGCACTGTCCAAGGCAACTGGATATCTGCGGGCAAATTAGCTTTCAATTGCTCAATTGCAGCAGAATAGTCAGCAATATAAACAGTTGCGATCGGATTCTTGACACCAGCACTCTCTGCAAAAAACTTAGTTGTGCTCGGCTGCGTAGCGAGAGAGGGTTCTCCTTTAAAAGTATCGATCGCCAATTCCACAGGCTTTCTCAAAGGAGCCATCACTAATTGGTCGTTCAGCAAAGCCACACTGTAGCGCTTGCCAGTTGGCTCTGCAATCTCATAAATTTTAACTCCTTTATACTCGGTTTCTTGAGTAGTTGCACCGGGCTGAGATTTTAATTTATTCGCAAAATTCCAAGCGCTAATTTTATTTTTGACGCTGACTACAACCAGCAGTTTTGGAGGCTCTGTATTCGTCACAGCATCAGGGGGCAGGAAAGCGACCATGACCCCCCCTAACCAAGGTTTTAAGTCCCTGTCAAAGTCGATTTGAGTGCCTGCCAAGCTTTGTTCTTGAAAGGTCTTCAAACCCTGACCGACCAACTTTTGAGCCCCAGACGTGCCAAATCGCTGCAACTCTGCCAGGGCTTGGGGATTGGGGGAGATAAACGCGGCCATCATTGCTTCGTCGGGTACAACTTTGGCGCTGTCTTGAGGGTTGGATACTTTTTGGCTCAAACCCTGGAAGTAAAAGTAGACCGCAGCGCTACCTGCTGCGGCGATGGAGGCAGCAATTAGAAGCTTTGATTTTTTTGCAGGCATGGTTTGTGTTCCTCGCGTCCCATATCAGTTTAATCAAAATACAGAAAGCTTGTGGGGAGGCGATCGGGCCGGCTCTCTCGTTTTGTATAATCAAAGACAAGTTTGGACGATCGTCTAAACTGCTAGAACTGTGCATTATTGGTAAAAGGTCAGGAACCTTAGCCTAAAGGCATAAGGCTTGAAAGAGAAATCTAGAAAGCCATCCTGACGGGCCTAAGTCCTTCGCGGACTACGTTTTTTGAGTCACGACACCAGGCGGATGCGTAGCTAGTCCCCTGCTCTGTCGCTGAGAGTTAAACAATCTTAAGGTAACAGAGATAGTGCTTTCAGCCTAACAAGCTCTTAAAACAAAGGCGCGTGCTAACTTTACTCCGAAAGGAGAACGGGACAACCATATCCCGACGGAGGGGCACCCATACCCCTCCACCCCGGAAGGGGATTCAAATTAATGTAAAGCCGTCCTAAAAGGACGGGGTTTCAAACCCAATTTTCCGATGAAAGTAGCGATCGCGGGAGCAACAGGATTTGTAGGTAGCCGGCTGGTGGAGAAGCTGCAAGCTGCGGGACATCAAGTGGTGGTTTTGAGCAGGGATGCGGCGAAGGCTAGCCGAGTTTTTCCGGCTTCAGCTTATCCGAATTTGGAAGTTGTCGCCTACACTCCAGCGGAGTCTGGTGATTGGCAAAAGTCGATCGCGGGCTGCGACGCTGTTGTCAATTTAGCAGGGGTTCCGATTGCGGAGGAAAGGTGGACGGAGGCGCGCCAGCAAGCAATTCTGGACAGTCGCAGACTGACGACGGCAAAATTGGTCGAGGCGATCGTCAATGCTAATCCTAGACCATCTGTGTTTGTTAGCGCATCGGCGATCGGCTATTACGGAACCAGCGAAACCGCTGAGTTTGACGAAACGAGCCTCGCTGGAAATGATTTTTTAGCAACAGTTTGCAAAGACTGGGAAGCAGCCGCCCAACCTGCAAAAAATGCGGAAACGCGGTTAGCAATTTTGCGGCTGGGGATAGTTTTGGGAATGGGAGGCGCGTTAGCAAAAATGCTGCCACCTTTTAAACTATTTGCAGGCGGGCCGCTGGGCACTGGGAAACAGTGGTTTTCTTGGATTCATCGCGAGGATGTGGTTGATTTAATTTTGTACGCTTTGCAAAATTCGCAAGTTGAAGGCGTTTTGAATGCGACAGCACCGAATCCGGTGCGGATGAATGAATTGTGTCAAACTTTAGGGGAAGTTTTAAAGCGGCCTTCTTGGTTGCCGGTGCCAGGTTTTGCTTTAGAAATGCTGTTGGGAGACGGGGCTAAACTTGTTTTGGAAGGGCAGAAAGTGTTGCCGAAACAAACTTTAGCTAGCGGTTTTCAATATCAATATCCGACGCTGAAATTAGCACTCGAAGAGATTTTATCGGGAAGTTAGGAACCTACGGAATAGAACCCACCGAATAGAATTCGGGGCTAAACAAACAAAGTCCGAGCTGAGAGGGACTCAAACAAAATTCCTCGTTCCCAGGCTCTGCTGATTGGTGACAACTTAAGACTGAAACCCATAATAAATGTACCTTTTAGTCGAGTCTCGATCCCCCTAAATCCCCCTTAAGAAGGGGAGTAGGGGTTGACTTTGAGAAGAATCTTGTCCCCCCCTTATTAAGGGGGGTTAGGGGGGATCGAGACTTCGATACAAACAAGAGAGACCGTCGGTGTGAGCTTAATTTGTCACCAATCGGCAGAGCCTGGTAACGCATATCCAGAGGCTCTGCCTCGCTTTGCCCGCAAGCAGATGAACCATCAAGAAATAGCAACCGGGTTGACAATTCCCGCCGAACTCCCATTCCTTCAAGCTATCTGCTGGCAAATTGCTGATGTAAAAAAATTGAGTTTCAAGGAAATGCTATGCCGCTACGAATCGGGCTGGCATTATTGGGGAGTTTTGGGAACACCTAGCTTTGAGGAACTGGCTTTTATTCAACAAATCAGCCAACACTATCAGTCTTGGTTAATAGCGGAACAGGGAAGCAGTTGCCCGCCAAAACATCCAGAAAATTGGGTAAGTTCTCAAGCAATGTTTAAACGCGAAATTCATCAAAAGATATTAACTGTACTCAGCCACTTGAATGTCGAATTTCTACAGGAATGTCGGGCGTATTTTGGGGGCGGAACGTTGGTAAGTATGGAACACGGAGAATATCGGTTGAGTCAGGATATTGACTTTATGTGTCCGATGGATAATGGCTACCGTCTCCTGCGCCGAAAAGTTGCAGAAGGAGGCTATGATGCGATTTTTGCTAGTCGCGATTCCCTTGGGGATAGCTTCGCTTCACGCATTGTTCTGCCGAACGATATTCAAGCCAACCAGTATGGGATAAGATTTCCAGTTATTGTTGGTGGCACTACTATTAAATTTGAGATGGTTTGTGAAGGGCGAATTGAGTTTGGCGAACCAAATTATCCAAATTGGTCGCCTGTTCCTTGTTTGAATCAAATTGATAGTATAGCAGAAAAGTTGTTGGCAAATGCCGATCGACAGCCGGGCGATCGGGTAAATTCTAGAGATTTAATCGACTTGGCTATTCAAAGGTTAGCGACTCCGATTCCCCAAGAGGCGATCGACAAAGCGGAAGCAGCTTATCAAGTTATGGAACCGCTCGATCGAGCGATTCAGTATTTCCAAGATCGTCCCGATTATCGGGAAAAATGCTATGAGGTTTTGAGTATTGCAGAGCCAAATAAAGTTATTGACGGTATCGATTTACTAGCTCAGGATTTAGGCCGGGAAATAACAGTTAGGACATTTACCGAGACTATTTCCTCGTTCCCAGGCTGTGCGCCGAATTGATCTTAAATTTGCATAAAACGGAACTTACCCCGTGTGCGGGGTAAGTTCCATCTGAAACCATTGCGAGGTGAGACTTGCCCGAAGCGTCCAAGTTTTTTGCATGAGTACAATCTGTTACAACCCTTAAGTGGCGGGGTTTTTGCTTAAATTCATCAGAGAACAATACTCTCGCCCTAAATATTAAGAAAATCTTAAATACATGACTGCGGTTGGTCGGCAGTCCTGTCGCTAAAACCGAGACTGGACAAAGAATACAGCCTCCAGAACTACCCCCACAGGGGCTAAGTTCCGATAAAAATAAAATTTTGCCGGATACGTTGTATTAAAACTTGTAAACGTCCGTATCAATAGACTTATGTTGTAAGTCCTGAGCATTGGGTGCTAACTGAATAAAAATTTTCATCCGCGCAAGCTATTGCTGGTGAAAGTTTCTGATCAAAATAATGGATATCAAGTCCACGAACATGGGTTGTGCAAAAAAAGTTTTCTTGCTTACCTCTGCATTTATAGGAAATCGGGGTGGTTTAATATTTCTGATTGCATTTACGTCGAACTCAATTTTAGCAAAGGGTGTGCGTAAGTCATTTTCTAAACAAGATGGGAATTAATATATGAGCAATCTGCAGAATCAGCCAAATTCCGGTCAAAAAACAATTCTTCAACCTTCAGGATGGAGAACAAAGTTTAAAGTAGCAAAACATAGGACAAAAACTCTGATGATTGGCATGGCTTTATTGGGGGGAGTTCTCAAAACAATAGAAGTTTTTGTGAATATATCCCAATTTCCTCAAGCAATATGTAGTCTTACTCCTTTGTGTCCGCCACGGCTAGATGACCCGGTATGGATAGGAACAAAGATAGAGGATGTGTACATAAAGAAATTGAATAATTATGAAATTGAAACTACTTTAGTTGTGACCGATAAGTCTCCATCTGCCAAACAGGAAGAAGATATTTCTGTTCTTAGAAATGTCGATCAAAAACTATCAAAAGCACATCAGCATGACAAAAAAAACTCTGGGCAATTTGAAGCTATTCTCAGAAAAGCCAAGAACGAGCGGAAACCTCTTTGTCTAAAAATTTATGGCAGGCGCAATTTTGCAACCAGTGAGTTCAAGAATATCATTGTTATAGATGAGGATTTTCCTGAAAGCCAAAAGTACGATAGCCTGACATCTAAACAACGCGATGACCAATGTATAAATAAACCAAGACCGACAGATCCAAATAGCGGAAATTAAAAATGAATTAAAAAGCTAGTCGGTAATGGACGATCTAAAAACTCGGTTTTTTCAACAAACCGGGTTTTTAGATAATTTTTGCATCCTCACCGAGATTAGAAACAGAAACCCGGGTTCTGACTCCCCACACGCTAGAAAGAAACCGGGTTTTTAGATAATTTTTGCATCTTCATCGAGATTTTGCTAAGAAACCCGGTTTCTGACTCCCCCGGTTTCTGTTCCTCAAATATTTCATGTTATCATAAAATCACTTGAGAGCCGAAGGGAATGACAATGCAAACCCAAGAAAAACCAGCAATCGAAAAGCAACCCCAAACCGAAAAACGCTACTATACACCAGAGGAATATCTCGCATTAGAAGAAAGTGCGATCGACAAAAGTGAATACCATGATGGGGAGATAGTACCAATGACAGGCGGCACAACCAACCACAACAAACTCGCACTGAATTTTTGTCGCAAATTCCCCTTGAGTGTAAATGGTCAAGATTACGAGACATTTATCAATGACGTGCGCCTGTGGATACCCCAAACTCGCCGCTACGTCTATCCCGATATCATGGTCATTCAAGGAGAGCCAGTCTATCGTGAAAACAACAAAACAATTGTTACAAACCCTCTGGTAATCGTTGAGGTTTTATCCAATTCAACCAAAGACTACGATCGCGGTGGTAAATTTCTCGCCTATCGATCAATCTCGGAATTTCGAGAATACATTTTAATTGACCAATACAGCTATCACATTGAACAATTTGCTAAAAATTCTAATGGCAAATGGGTATTAACAGAATATGATTCAGACGAATCTGTATTAACCCTAGAATCCGTAGAATTTCAAATGCCGCTGAGAGAGATTTACGAACGAATTAATTTTGAAGTTGAAGACGAAGAAGTAAACCAGCCAACAAGTGACATTCAAGAATAAGATCGAGTCCGCGCCAACTTGTTCAAACACCGGGTTTGTGTGGGACTTTTTCTCGATCGTGAGCTTTGAGCAAACTCCCCGGATCGGGCCCAGCGGGGATAATGCAGCCGGGATTCAGCGGGAACAAATTGCCGTAATAATCGCGCTTCACAGCCTCCAAATCGCAAGTGCCAGCAACTCCCGGTAACTGGTACAAATCGCGCAGATAAGCTCCCAAATGCTCGTAATCTTCAATGCGGCGCACATTGCATTTGAACAAGCTGTAGTAAACTGCATCAAAACGGAATAGAGTAGTAAAAAGCCGCACGTCTGCTAAAGTCACCCGATCGCCACAAAGATAACGACTCCTCAAGAGCGATCGATCGATCTCGTCTAAAACAGCAAACAATTCACTGCAAGCCGAGTCATAAGCAGCTTGAGATTGGGCGAAACCGCAGCGATAAACGCCGTTATTCACCGATTGGTAAATCTTCTCATTCCACTCGTCAATTTGTTCTCGCAAATCCAGAGGATAAAGATCCATTTGAGGATTGCTAGCAAACTCGTTAAACTCCGAGTTTAGCATCACAATAATTTCCGAACTCTCGTTATTGACGATCGCCCTTTTCAACTCATCCCACAGCACCGGCACCGTACACCGCCCCTGATAGCCCGGTAAAGCCAACTGGTAAAGTTCCGGCATCGTGTTGCAGCCAAAAGTCTCCGACTCCATCACCCACATTCCCCCTTCAGAGGGATAGACAATAGAAACGGATATCGCATCTTCCAGCCCTTTGAGCGCCCTCGTCACCAGAGTGCGGTGCGCCCAAGGGCATCCCGTACCCACGAAGAGGCGATACCGTCCCGCAGCGGGCCCGTGAGGGTTGTCTGGTGCAGTGCTGACAAAGTTGCGGAAACTGCTGCTGGGGCGAATGTATGCTCCCGTGCGATCGGGCGGCGCTAGTTTTGACATCATTAATTGCCACATTGATGTCCAGACAAATTTGCCTAGTTTGACTGTTACGGATGAAGGAAGCGATTTGTTTTTCACAATGCGATTAAAAGAGGTTTGCTAAACATAATCTGCTTATTTTAACTTACTTTGCGATCGAGGGTTTCTTAGTCCGCGCAGGCGGACTTGGTTTGTGTAGTAGCGATTTCAATCGCCGAATCCCTCTTCACAATTTGTTTTAAGTTATAATAATCTACTAAGTCCTTGGCGCTTAACTTAAATTTATGGATTTCACAGGCACATTAAATCAGATCGTCGCCCTCAGCGTTCAAGATCGGATTCGTCTTGTACAAGCAATCTTAGACAGTATAGCGGCAGAACAGGTTCACCCAGACCTCACAGACTTTCAAAAGCAGGAACTCGATCGCCGAATTGATGATTCTGAAGCAAATCCTGATAATGTGCTGACTTGGGAAGAAGTTAAAGCTTCAGTCAAAGCACGAAAATAAACTATGAATTATGCGTTAGTATTCCGTCCAGAAGTTCGTGAAGAAGTTGATGAAGCATACACTTGGTATGAAAGTCAATCGATTTTAGATTTTAGATTTTAGATTTTAGATTAAAGAATTGGAGCATTGACCCCACGGATAAATTCGGGGGGCAAGTTTCATCGGATACAGGTTTTTTATTTCACCGGTCCTGAGTCTGCTTTCGGAATGAATCCGGGGGTTTGTATCCTGGATGCTTTCGGTCAGCAAGTAGGACTTGGTGACGAGTTTTTAGACTGTATTGACGAAATGCTCGATCGAATTTGCCAGATGCCGGAGTCCTATCCAGTTGTCTATCGCGATGTTCGGCGCTCGGTGGTGCGTCGCTTTCCCTATGCTGTGTATTATCGCATTGTATCAAGCCGAGTGATAGTGACCGCCATTTTTCTGGCGTTGCAGAGACCCAACAGCATGGCAAACGCGAACCTAACAAGTTCCCTCGTTACCATGCTCTGCCTTGCTGTTTTCCCTCGCGTGGGAACGACTTTTCTAGTATCTATCCGAGGCTATTTCGCCATAAGCTCGATCGATCAATCGGCGAGCAACCGTCTGAATTCCCGTATGTTCGTAATAATTGGTAGTCATGTCTAAAAACGCCGCCACATAATCCAATTTGTCATCGGTAATATCAATGTATTGCTTGAGATTGCCTAAAACTATAGCGGGAGTTAAGCCGCGAGACTGTACTAAATTGTTCATCCAACCTTGGGCTGAAGCGAAAGTAGTTGTCACAAATCCAAATTTGGCTGCATTATTAGCGCCGGGAATTAGATTGCTGATATTTTGGAATGTTGAGTTTTGCTGCAAGGTTGAAGGATTCAATCCGCCTATGGTATTTTGTGCTACTCTAATGAAGTCCGGGCCGAGGGGAATTAAACCGTCAGCACAAACTAAAGCAGCCATCCGCATCAGAGATTCGTCTTTGTAATGGGATAAATAATTACCAAAGCTTCCCACATTGTTAAGGGAAATATTGTTAAGTTTGCAGTAGGCTATTAGCTCGATCGCCACTTTGACGCACAAGTCGATCGTTTGAGTTGTGTCAGCTTTGGGAGTGAGGCGGTTTAGAAAGGAAAGAAAGCCGATGTTTTCGCCGATTTTATTCGCCATAGCCGTTGCACCTAACGCACTGTCGGCGCTGTCTGCTAACTGGTAAAGCCTGACTACGCCTTGATATGGCTCGTTGGGGTTAGCGTAAAGCTCGATCGCGCGATCGCGAATTTTCCCCACTAATTTGCGCTTTGTTTCCCCTGTCACCGCTTCAATAGTATTATCAAAACCCGTGAGATTATTCCACTCCCCCGGAACCACAAAATCGAGGGATTTGAGCATCATCACAGTGACGCCACCCGACGGCAAATTGTCAACCAATTCCACAATAGATTTGCTCATCACAAACTCCTGAATAGCCCGATTTAAAGTGTTCTTCCAATTACTCCAACTTCGGGAAATCCGATTCCAGATTCCAGATAAATTTCCCAAAACTAAGTAGGTAAGCACAAATAAATATTACACGATAATATCCTGTTTTGCAATCCTCTGTTATTTTCTCTCTTCTCTAACTCAGCGTTCTCTGCGCCCTCTGCGGTTCATTAAAAAAAGTCTTTACCACAAAACATTTGCATTTCACACGCCAGCACAAAGTTAAGTTTCATTATATTGACAAACTCAAAATCCTCGCACTGTGTTAAAATAGATGGCGCAAAATACAAAAACATAAAATATGACGGTTGCAGTTAACAAAACTCCGGGATTAGCCTCGCGTTTAGTAAATGGCGTACTCTCCATCAAGCCTTTGGCTAATCTAGCCAAGCACCAAGCGCGGGAAATGATGATAAAAAGAGCTGAAAAAATCGGAGTGCATTGGCGACAAGAATCGCAAGCACTTTTGGCTCGGAATTGGGAGGCAGAATTGCTCAGCGTTCAAAATCCCGATCTTGTTTACCCGAAATATTATCTAACTTCATTCCACGCTTATGAAAAAGGTAATATGAGTTGGGAATCTGCTACAGAAGTTGAAGTTGCCGCCCGTACAGTTCACGCCACAATTTGGCCGGAAGCGGGTGCAGAAGGCGATGCAAAACTCCGCGCCAGCTATCACGAAGTCATCAAATCTCAGATTGCTTCTTCACCGCGAGATATTGTGGATTTGGGATGCAGTGTGGGAATGAGTACCTTTGCTCTTGGGGAGGTTTACCCGGAAGCGAAGATGACTGGGGTGGAGTTGTCGCCGTATTTTTTAGCAGTTGCTAAATACCGTTCTCAACAGCGAGAATCCCAATCTTTAAATCAAAAATCTCCGACTTGGGTTCACGCGGCTGCTGAATCTACTGGTTTGCCGGCGGCTGCTTTTGATTTAGTTTCTATTTGTTTAGTTTGTCACGAATTGCCGCAGAAAGCTACTAGAGAAATATTCCGGGAAGCGAGGCGTTTGCTGCGTGTTGGTGGACATTTGACAATTATGGATATGAATCCCCAGTCTGAAGTTTATGCCAAAATGCCTCCTTATATTTTAACTTTGCTCAAGAGCACGGAGCCTTATTTGGATCAGTATTTTGGGTTGGATATCGAGCAAGCTTTAGTTGATTCCGGTTTTGCACAGCCGACAATCACTTGCAATACAGTCCGACACCGGACTATTGTTGCTGAGGCAATAAATAGTCCGGTTTGATGTTTGAAAAATGTTTGCGGTCTAATAAAAATTTTAAGTCTATTATACCGCAAATGCGTTACAATTAATAGTTAGCCTGCTTCATCCTATGGCTGAGAAACTTCCAGTAAAGCTATGTATCAGTCTCCGAGGCTCATCAGGAAGCAGTAAAGTGATCGCATATCTAATTGGTCTTGAGTAGTTACAATCAATTATAAATTAACAGGTTACTGCAAATGTCTGAGTTGTCGAGCATTGACAAAGTAAAACTTGAAAAAATGTTTGAGATGGAAGGTGGTTATGTTCTTGATTTTTCAAACATAACTTTCCGGGAATTCATAATTGACAATACAAACATTGACATATCTGACGGCAAGTACGATTACGCTAGCGGCTCTAAAGCTAATCGATTAAAAGCCTTTTGGGCTAAAGAAGCTAACTATATTGTTGGAAAATTAATTTCAGCTTTGTTGGACTATTGGAAAACAAAAAGACTGATAAATCACAGAGAAATAAGCCAAGCCGAGCAAGCCTTGTTTGATGATTGCTATACAATAGCAAAACGACTTAAGCAAGATAGCATTGTTGAAAATATTGATGCAATTCAACCATATTCTACTGACAAAGAGTTTTCTGTATTAGCAAAATCAATAAGGGAAAGTATTCAAAATAATGAGCCAGAAGTAGCATTAGATAGACTGCATACTTATGTGGTGAAGTATACAAGGCAGCAATGCGATAAATATGGAATCAGTTATGACAGGGACAAAGCATTGCATAGCCTTTTTGGAGAATATGTAAAGTATCTAATAAAGAACGGCTTTATTAAGTCACAAATGACCGAAAGGATTCTAAAATCTTCGATTTCAATTCTGGAGTCTTTTAATCATGTTAGAAACGACCAAAGTCTGGCTCATGACAATCCTATTTTGAATTATCATGAGAGTGTTCTGATATTTAACAATGTTTCAAGCGCGATTAAGTTTATAGAAGCCATTGAAAAAGAAAGATCAGAAGTTGACGAACAAGACGAAGTTCAAGCAGAGTGGGATGAGATTTCCTTCTGAAGAGGTTTGCTGTTTTTGTCAATCCGCACCCTAACAATCGTGTTGCAAAAGTTATCGTTCCTATTTACAGGATACCCCATCCTGGTTAAATACTTCCTCGATCTCTAAGTCCGCGCAGGCTGACTTCGTTTGTATAGTTGCGGTTTCAACCGCTAGATGCTCTTTTTACTGAGATTAACATATCGCGCTATGCTACCGTAGATACTTTGTCGTACTCTTCACTGTGTTTTTGCACTGCATCCCAGATATCAACTTTTTGCTGAAGATTAAGCCACAGTTGAGGGCCATTCCCCAACGCTTTCCCAATGCGAATTGCCATATCTACTGTAATTGGTCTTTGACCTAAAACAATTTCGTTGACACTGCGACGGGATACACCAAGTATCTCAGCAAACCTGGTTTGAGTCATTTCAATATCTTCAAGCACATCTGAAATGACCTCGCCCGGATGTACTGGTCTTACTTTCCTCCCTTGAATAATGTCTTTTATGTCTTTCATGCAACTTTCCTTTCGGTTTAAGTTAAATTATTAGATTTTGTTTTATGGGCTAGTGATAATCTTCGAGATATATATCGTATGCGTTGTTATCCTGAAATGTAAAAGTTATACGCCAGTTACCTGATACCTTTATTGACCAAGTTCCCTGTCTATCACCTTTAAGCTCGTGTAAATCATAGCCTGGTATTCTAATATCATCTATAATTATTGCTGTATCTATTACTTCAAGTCTTGCTCTTGTCCTTTTTTCAACTTCTTTAGGAATTCCTTTTGCATTGCCTTCCCTCAATAATCTTTCTAATGCTTTATTTTTAAAAGTTTGTATCATGTGAAATAATCCTTCAATCAAGGCTGAATATCCAGTTCATAGCACTTATATATATTAATTAAAACTTTTTGTAACTTTTGAGATTACTTTACTAATGTAACCTATGAGGTTACAGATGTCAAGCCTAAAATGATTGCAAAAGCAAAAATCGCTCCAATCTAGTAACAGGGCTGGATCTGGGAGAACGAAAAAGTGCTCGTAGCGGCTGAGCTAAGCTGATGGTGTTGGCGGTCAATGACGCTCCAAAACTGGATTCGATCGCAATAGCGGTAGAATTAACACTTAGACAGCAGTCTGAGCTAGAAGATTTTGATAGAACCCTAAAAGAAGGACATCTTCATGAACCCGACAGCCCCCTCTCAAAACGTCATCGATTGTTTGCAGGTAATCTTGGATGCCACTGCATCGAAGAATTACGAGCTTTTTACTACAGTGGGGGATGCAGGCTACAAAGCGAGCATTACACAACAAATGTTTGACGATGTTAGCGAGCAGCTTGCTTCCCGCATGAAAAAGGGATACTCATTTAATTATTTTGGTGAGATAAAACAAGGTAATAGTCCGATTTATTTGTGGAAGCTGAGTTTTGAAGATGGTGGAGATGAATTTGTGGCACACATGACTATGAATGGAGACAAAGTTGCTGGGATTTTCATCGAATAACATATCTTGCTTGATATCATTTCCGGTTACACCGGAATAGTAAATTCCAGTTCACTGTTGACTGTTGACTGTTGACTGTTGACTGTCAACCGTCAACCGTCAACATCATTACGGTGTAACCGGAAATGATATGACAGGGTGTTTCACTCTCATCTAACGCCGATCGCCCACAACCGTTAATCGAAACCGATCGGGCGGCACAAAGGTGATTCCCCGGCGCACCGGACGAATAGGTTGATCGAGATTCGATACAAACTCACGGGAAGACAGCACCGTTGCTAAAACCAGCTTCATTTCAAACATCGATAACGCCATCCCGATGCAGCTTCGACTCCCGCCTCCAAACGGTAAAAATTCAGAGGCGGAAAACTTGCGATCTAAAAAGCGATCGGGATTGAACCCGGCGGGATTTTCGTAGGTTTCAGGGCGACGGTGCGCCAAATAGACACAGGGGATTAAAATCGTTCCCGGTTGATATGTATAGCCTTCGAGTTCGATCGTCCGTTTCACCTTGCGCGGCTGCGAAATTAAGGCAATTGGATAAACCCGCAGCGCTTCCTTGCAGACTGCTGTTAAGTAGGGCGACTGCGAAAGTGCGATCGGATCGGGATTCTCCCCTAATTCATCCAATTCCTTCCGCAACCTAGCAAGGCATTCGGGAAACTGATGCAGCCAGTAAAACGCCCAAGTCAACGCCGATCCAGTCGTTTCATGTCCCAATAACAACAGCGTCATCAACTGATCGCGCAATTCTCGATCGCCGATGGATTCGCCGGTGTCGTCGCGGGCCATCATCAACACCGACAGAATATCCGTGCGAGACGAATCGAGAGAATGCGATCGCCTCTCGGCAATTTCCGCATAAATCAGCGAGTCAATCTCCGCCATCTGCTGCAAAAACTGCCCCCACGGACTCCAAGGCCCCAAATTTTGTTGCAACGGTTCAAAGAAAAATTGTAGGGAGTACAGCTCAGAGGTGATCGCCTCTAAAAGCTTGCTGAGCAATTGTTTCAGGCGTTCGTAGCGCTCTCCCGGCACTAATCCAAACACGACTTGCAAGATTACTTCCAGCGAAATTTCTAACATTTCTTCGCGGACTGCGATCGCATCTGGGGCTTTCCAGTCGATCGTGTGCTTTTGCGTCAAATCAACAATCAAATGCCCTTGACTGTGCAACTGTTCCCGATGCAGCGCGGGCATTAATAGCTGTCGCTGTCGCAGATGTCGCGACCCTTCATTCATTATTATGGATTCATTTCCGACCAGGGGGCGAAATACGTTGGTCACTTTGCCAAACTCAAAGGCATCGGCTAAGGTCGTAAACACCGCCTGAATCGCTTCTGGACTGCCCAGAAACACCACGGGGGGGGAAGCGGGCCCCAACACGCGGGCGGTAAATGTATCGCCGTATTTGGCCGAGTAGCGATCGAAAAATGCGATCGGGTCAGCTACCAGCGAAAGCGTTTGGAACAAAGCAGGAGAACGAGATCCGGTAGGCAGCGTCATTCGATTTTAGATTTTAGATTTTAGATTTTGGATTGACTTGCGCGAGATAAATTCGGGGGCGTGAGGATTTTAGATTTTAGATTTTGGATTGATTCCACGGATAAATCACGTGGCGGGTACCACCTTTGAAATTCGCTTGTCATTGAAAAACTGGCGATACAGCAATATTTCTAGTGTATTATCGATCGACCTTGCAGCCTGAAATTTATCTGCGATCGATTGCGAAGGCAAGTAGCAAAAATAGTAATGCTATCGAGATCGATCGCAGATTGTATGGCTAGCTTCCCAGCCTAAACTGCTAAAAGTTGTAGTTTTAGATAAAATGGATGCTAGCGATCGTGTGTTTGGCTTTCTGCTCACGAAAATCAAATGACCGAAAGCATCCAGGATACCCGCCACGTGATTCATTCCGAAAGCAGACTCAGGACCGGTGAAATAAAAAACCTGTATCCGATGAAACTTGCCGAACGTATTTATCTCGCGCAAGTCAATGCTTCAATTCTTTAATCTAAAATCTAAAATCTAAAATCTAAAATCTAAAATCGATTGACTTTGGGATACAATTGTTGTAAAAGCTGGTAGCCAGTTGGCTAAATTTGTTATGACATTAACATCCCGTGTTGTTCATAGCGACCCCGATATTCTGGGGGGAACCCCTGTTTTTGTTGGGACTCGTGTACCAATGAGAACCCTACTTGATTATCTTAAGGCTGGTGATTCATTAGAGGTATTTCTCGACCATTTCCCTAGTGTCAGTCGAGAACAGACAATTGCAGCTCTTGAATTAGCAAAGGAAATGCTGACAGCCTATGCGAATCCTGCTTGATGAATGTGCCCCACGACCTTTAAAACGTGAACTTGCTGATTACGAGATACGCACAGTTGTTGAAATGGGATGGTCAGGAAAGAAGAACGGTGAATTGCTGCTGCTTATGAGTCAAGAAGGCTTCACGATTCTGCTCACCACAGATCAAAATTTGCGCTATCAGCAAAACTTGCAGCAAGCTGGAGTTGCAGTCGTTGTTCTTGTAGCATCGAGCAACAGGCTTCCTGATTTACTTCCTCTGATACCAGATGCTCGTAACGTGTTGAATACCATTACTCCGGGGGAAGTGATTGAAGTCGGAGGTTATTAAAAGTTCTCTAGGCGACGCAGCAAAACAACGCCCATGCACCCCACCGCACAGAGGTTATGTGTTGGGAACGGAGGTAGTCTGCGGCGGGTAATTAACACCGTTAGATCGCTCTATTCCTGCGAGGGTGGGTTCGCAGATTGTACGGCTAGCTTCCCAACCTAACATGACTGTTTTACGCTCTACTCCCCAGCCATAGCCACCGATTTCTCCAGATTCTCGAATGACTCGGTGACATGGAATTAGATAGCCGATAGGATTGTTACCGATCGCATTTCCTACAGCTCTAGCAGCAGTTGGGCGTGCTACCATTTGAGCTATAGTTTGATAGGTCGCGATCGCACCAAATGGCAATTTCAAAAGTGCTCGCCAAACTTGAATCTGAAAGTTAGTGCCTTTTACCAAGAGCGTTAGTGCTTTTTGCTCGCTGAGAGTTTCTGAATTGAAAATCAGGTCACGCAATGATTGAGTGGCTTGCTCATCACGAATGATTTCAGCATTTTTCCAGGTCAATTGCAGTCTTTGTGCGGCGTTTTTTTCGTTTGTTGTATCCAAGAAATAAAGATTACAAATACCACGGGCAGTTGTCGCGATTAGAGATGTGCCAAAAGGGGTATCATGAATGCCATAGCGAATTTGTAAACCTGCTCCGCCTGCTTTGAACTCCCCTGGTGACATTGCTTCTAAGTTCACAAATAAATCGTGCAATCGTCCGGGACTCGATAGTCTCACGTCCAATGTTAGGTCGAGAAGGCTTTTAGTCTGAGTGATTTTTGACTTGGCATATTCAACTGTCAGATATTGCAAAAACCGCTTGGGGCTAATGCCGGCCCATTGAGTAAATAGCCGTTGAAAATGATATTCACTCAGTCCTATGTGTTGGGCCACAGTTGCCAGATTGGGCTGGTTCAGGTGGTGTTGTCGCATAAAGGCGATCGCCCGAGCAATCCGGTGATAATCTTCGCTAGCATAGACACTCGCATTCTGCATCGAAATCATCTAGTCTAAGTCAAGGGAATTTTGATGTTTCCTTACTTTAGCGATAGAGTAGGCTCAAAGCCACCCGTTTCTTGCGGTGAATGCAGCCAGTCAGCCGATTTTAGATTTTAGATTTTAGATTTTAGATTGAAGAGATTGAAGAGATTGAAGAAAGCGACCTCATTGCTAAACCCGGGGGCTTGCGATTTTAGATTTTAGATTTTAGATTGAAGAGATTGAAGAAAGCGACCTCCTATCGTTTCCGGTTGGGTGGGAATGATCGAGTCAAGGTCAATAATTCCACATTCCCCCACGGATCACTCCCCACTCCCCATCATTCCGGTGTTACCGGAATTGATATCACCCTCCGCGCAACTGCGTCACCAAGTGAACTAATTCGGGTAAAATTAGCTTTTCCACAGCTAGTTTCACGCCATTGCTAGAGCCCGGAAGAGAAAAGACTAACTTGCCTTGATACACGCCTGCAACAGCGCGAGAGGCGATCGCCCTCGAACCAATTTCTTGATAGCTCAAAAACCGAAATATCTCCCCAAATCCCGGTAAAATCCTGTCAAGCAAACTCTCCATCACATCATAGGTCGTATCTCGGGGAGCGATGCCCGTGCCGCCGTTAAAAATGATTGCATCCACATCTTCACGCTGGGAAAAAGCCTGCATTTGCAATACAATTTTTGCCGCATCATCTTTAACAACAGTGTAAGCTACCACAGAGTGACCCGCATCTTTTAGCAGCTTCTTAGTTAACAAGCCGCTAGTGTCTGTTTCAGCAGAGCGCGTGTCGCTAACAGTAATGATAGCGCAATTTACGGTTATTTTAGATAAGTCGGGGTGAGGAATTTGCGTCATATAACAGATGTTGAAGGAAAAAGCAAGAAGCAAGAAGGAATCAGGAAAAGGGAAAAGGGAAAAGGGAAGAGGGAAGAAGTCATTAGTTAGTTGTGATTTGTTCGTTGTTAGTTATTCATTATCAAATAATTAATAACCAATAATATCAAATCCGTTAGCATCGGAATAGTAAATTAGAGTTCACTGTTGACGGTTGACTGTTCACGGCGTCAACAGTCAACCGTCAACAGTCAACATCATTCCGGTGTTACCGGAAATGATATAACCAATGCCCCATACCCCATGCCCCATGCCCTATTCCCATCAATTATGCCTTGCTAAATCCTAAGCCGTTTGATTCCGAGTAGCGTTCCATGAAACGCATAAATCGATCCCATTCTTCGGGACTTCTCATTAGATAAAGAGCTTCCAAACCAGCAGGCTGACCGTTGATGAACTTAGCCTTAACCTCGCGAGTGAGGAGTTCGCCTTCGTCGTCGATCATGTACATTCCAGTAATGTCTTCGGTACTGGTGCTGCTGAGAGCTTTGGGATTTTCAAAGATAAACGTGGCAGTGCCTTGAGCTCCCGTTTTAGAACGGGTTAGGCGCACTTCGGGTACAGCATCTTCGTCTATACCCCGAGAGAATTGAATTTTAGCCATAATCTGACAGTGGAACCTTAAGGATTGCTTAATTTCTTAATGTTTAATCATAAAACGATTCGGGTACTCGCAAATCAAGACTTGGGAGAGTGGGAGTGGCCGAGAGTTGGCGAGAGTGGGTGAGAGTGGGAAATCGGAGACAAGGGAGAGGGGAGATGGGTTGGTTCTTCTGAGATATTGCACCATTCTCAATAATCCTTTCAGGGC
The DNA here is from genome assembly GCF_036700445.1 of Microcoleus sp. T3_B1. Lineage (NCBI taxonomy): Bacteria > Bacillati > Cyanobacteriota > Cyanophyceae > Oscillatoriales > Microcoleaceae > Microcoleus > Microcoleus sp. T3_B1. Next base: position 9,494 of record NZ_JAUBOX010000047.1, on the reverse strand, counting down.
GGGCAGGATGCCCACCCCACAAGAAAATCTACTCTTTGTGGAACAGGCCGGAAAGCCTGTTGAGCGAGAATGGTGCAAGATGTGAGTTCTTTGTACCCCAAGTTATCCTCTCCCTTCTCTCCCAATTCCCTTAGACGATGTAAGGAGAGTTAATTGGCTCGGCCCGCTTTGTGGCTACCAGAGTTTGGTAGATGAGGGCGGATATCTCGCCGCGGGTGATGTCGTGGGCGGGGGAAAGCTTTTCGCGCGCGGGATAGTTGACCACGAGTTTGCGCTCTGTGGCGGTTGCTATCTCGTCGGTGGCAAAACTGGGAATCTGAGATCGATCGACATAAACGCTCAAAGAATTGGGGTTGCCGCCCGCCCACTGCAAGCCGTTTACCAAAGAAACGATCGCCTGAACTCTAGTCAAATTCTGCTCCGGGCGAAACGTGCTGTCTGGATATCCAGCCAAAAAGCCAGCTCGATTAGCTTGGTCGATCGCTCCCTTGGCCCAAAAATCCGCCGCCACATCCTTAAAAACCGTCGCCTCACGGCGCGGCACCAATTCAAACGCCTTCGCCAACATAGCCGCATACTGAGCTCTAGTTACAATCTCGTAAGGTTGAAAAGTGCCGTTGGGAAACCCGCTAACAATATTCATCTTTGCCAAGCGATCGATAAAATCCTTAGCCCAATGCGTGTTGGTGTCGCTGAACTGTAGCCCGCCAGGAGTCGGAGTTGCCGTCACATTGCCCAAATCAAATAAACCTTTCATCCGCGAAGAATTGAGCTGATTTCCCACCGCAGAAATCTTAACCCCAGTCGCGTTTTGCAAGTCTAATTCACCGTTATTCTGAAAAATATTGCCGCCCAAATCTTGAGCAGTACCAATATCTGGCAGCGACTTCCCCACCGCAGTCAAACCGTCTTCCGTATTTTTTTCGATGCGATTTTTGCGTAAAATCGGCTTAGATTCCCCTGCTAAAACTATACCGGAGCGATTTTCCAAAATTTGGTTATCAGCAATCAAAGGAGCCGACTGAGCTTGCAGAGAGATGCCGAAACCCGTCTTTTGAAAAATATTGCGCCGTATTACTCCCTTAGCAGTTCCCGCCATAATTACGCCAGCGGCTGAGTTTTCCACAAATATGTTGTCGAGAATCGCAGGATTAGCAGTGCCCGTGGCAAACACGCCTTCGCCCTTGCAAAGCGTGAAAGTGCAGTTAGCCACAGTCTGAGAAGTTGACTCAATCCAGACTCCCGTGCCGCGACTATCAAGATTAGTGACAGTTACTCCGCGCAATTGGGAATTAGTTGCTAGTAGTATGGTGATATTTTGGCTTGCAGCGGTGGGACTGACAAATTTGCCGCTTCCTTGAATTAGAGTGCCGGTACCTTTGTTAGTTTCATTGCCAATAACTTTTACTCCCGATGGAATTTCCAAGGGGAATTTTTCGCCGCTAGCAGCGCTGTAAGTTCCCGGTGATAACTGAATCGTAGTTCCCGACGCAGCGCGGGCGATCGCGCGGGCTATAGTTTTGAATGGGGCTGATTGGCTGCCGACTGCGGAATCCCTGCCTGTTTGCGGGTTGACGTAAAGTGTTGTCATGTTTTTGTTAAAGAGATAATTGGCGATCGAGCTTTTGTGCAATTTTCATTGTCTGTGAACTTGACCCTGGATCTATATTCACCTTTGATTGCGGAGATTATTTAATTGCACGATATCCGCACCATCACCCATCAGGAGTGGCAACCGCAAGGGGATTCGCCCTACAAAAGACTGTATTTTTCGTTCCCAGCAACAGCAGAACCAGACTTATTTAAGAAGTCCCGGATATAGGGATACTATTTTTTCCAGATGTTGCCAAAACCACTAAAATTTCGATCGCCTCCACCGGAAAATCGAACGTTTTGCTGTCATATTATGTCCGGTAGATTCCCTCCGCTTCGCTTCGCCCAAAATCAGGTAGGGGCGGGTTCACCAACAATATCTGCCAATAATTAACAATCTCAAAAACCCGCCCCGGCTGGGATATTATGGTCAATCGATCGGACATGATATCATGTACGATCGAGCGAGATTCCCTTGCCAAAAACCTTAACCGCTTCAGCCAAATCAGTTTCACCCATTAAAATGCAGCGTCTTAGCAAATCGATATCCAGCGTTTCCAATCCTGACAGTTGACTCTGAATTACTTGCTCGTAGCCATCTTCCCGGAGATGATACAGTCGCAGCGTGCCATCTTCCCAAAACCAGATTTCAGGCACGCCCAAAGCTCGATATTTTGGCAACTTGCTCAGTCCACCGCTAGTATAAACTACCTCGATCGACAAATCGGGAATCAACTTAGGTTCTCCCAAACAAAACGATTTGTCTGCTTGAGTAGAAGCTTCTCCCGCTTTCTCCTGAGTCATTGAACCAGATGGGTAAAACTTAATACCTTGTTGCAGCAGAAAAGTGGTCACTAAGTAACCAATGATTTCCGAAAAATTTTCGTGTTGGAATCCCGGCATCAGAATCTCGATCGCCCCTGCAAAAAAAGACAACTTTATGCCAGGAGAATTTTCCGAAACCTTCTGGATTAACTTGAATTGCTCCCAAGTGCCGTTGAGCACCACTCGCCCATCGAAAGTTTCCCGATCGAGAATTTGTGTCATTGAGCTACACCATTATCTCTTATGGGGATTATAACGCATTGGGCGATCGCTCCTAAAGAATCTCCATACAGCAATTGTAGCTTCAGAATCCGAACAGTTCTTTCTAGTTCCCAGGCTCTTCCTGGTAACGCATATTCCAAAGCTCTGTCTCGCCTTAATTCCCAGTCAATTTCACAATACAAGACGCATCCAAAACCACTACAATTTCATTCTGAAAAACAGCACAGCTTGTCATTGCTGAAGGTAAAGCGGGAATTTTCCCTTGTTTGAGAGAAAGCATCGCCTGCGGTGTAGAATCAAAGTCATCGATCCAGCCGTAGTCCTCTACATAATCAAGAGTCAAAGCATTGCGATCGAGCATCCAAAAATCAACTCCATATTGATTAATAAAATTTTGCAATACAGCTCGATCGGGAGTGTATTGAGCGCGAATTAAATCGTTAACTCGCTGCCGATATTTGCTGTAGTAGCCTTTCTGATACGGCACTGCATATTCCTTTGCCACCAGAACAGAACGCTGACTAAAGGTTGGCAAATTATCAGTCTCTGCCGCGATTGAAGCAATCAAGATATCTTTAGGTTGTTGCTCAAAAAATTTGTACAAACCCGGCATTTTACCTTCTACATACCCGACTGTGGGAAAATTTTCGACCAAGCAGGGATAAAGAACAACGGCGATAGCGATTGTGGCTGTCGTAATTAGTGCAACGATTTTTTTTACATCAAATGTTGTTGCGCTTTTTAATGCCAAATGACCGACTCCATCGATAATTAAAGTTAGGGAAATCGCACTTATAAAAACAATAATAAATCGCAAACTGTATGCCGTATAACGACCCGGTTGATACAGCTTAAAAATGGTAGCGTGAGCCGCAAGAAACATCGCCGAGGATGCTAAAAATAGCTGAAGCAAAAGCCAAATTTGGCGTTGAATCTGATTGGCTAAGGGAAAAGCCGATCGCAAAAACAGCAGTAGCGGAAATAACAATCCGACACAGTGAGTTACAGGTGTAAACAGCGACTTGGGAAACATCCCGCTGCCCCGCCCTGTCAACCAATAATCTTTGGGGTTGGGACGAAAAAAAGCATTTCTGCCGTCTGGTGCAAATTCGCCCATTTGCTTCGCTTCTGCTGCGGTATAAGTTGGGCCAAATTCCGAGTTATCTAAGGCATAGGGCAGCATTACTAAAAAGATTAGTCCTAAACCTGTACTGCAAAATAGGTAATTTGTTCGATCGCCCGACAAGCGCAAACTGCCCTTTTCCCAGCATAGCAGGCGCAAAACTAAAATTCCAGCAGCAACCAAGGCGTAAGGAGGATAGAATAGTCCGATAAGCGCGATCGCCCCTAAACAAGGCAGCAAGGAACTGCGCGATAAATAATATAAAAAAGCCAGAAATATCGGATAGATAAAAGCTCTTGGCGTTGTGGAAGCCAAATCATCGGTCATCCACATATGCTGATTTAACAGCAAAGATGCAATAAATCCAGTCATCGGCACTGGCAGCATTTCTAGGCAAAGGCCAAAACAGTAATAAGTGGAGATTAAGCCGAGAAATAGTGGCAATATTTTGTGAAATAATAGCGGGTGAATGCCAATTGTTGCGGCTAATTTGTAGAGCGTGCTGTATCCTGCGGGGGCGACTGATTGAAAGTAATTAGCAATGAAATCGTTGGGGAATAATTCACGATCGACAAACCGCATCATCCAGAAAACGTGCTGTCTGGCATCATCTTGCACGATATACTGCCCGCTGAAGGCTTGCTTGAGTCCTAAAATAGCATAAACTGTGGCAAATGTCAAGCTCAGAGTCAAGCAAAATCTTGTGTGCGATCGCGATGTGCGATCGACTGTAGCAGTCAGAAATTTGTGCAACCGAGCTATTAATACCATTTGAGATTTTAGATTTTAGATGTTAGAATTGGGAATGACTGATTTTGACAAGTAGGATTATATTATGCCAGGTCAATTACCCCTAATAAAAAGTGTTTGCCGTAAGGAATAAAGTCCTCACGACAAACCGCTTTATTTTCAACTTTGCCCTATTTTAGATTATTTTCCAGCCCGCACACCCGCAATTTTAAGGCGAATCCGATACAGACTTGTACTTCCGGTAATATAAAGCGTTTTGCGATCGCTTTCTCCCCAAGCCAAATTAGTCGCCGTCTCAGGTACAGAAATCTTGCCCAAAAGCTTGCCATCCGGCGAAAAAATCCACACTCCCCCCGGCCCGGTGCTGTAAACATTCCCCTCTACATCAACTTTTAAACCGTCGGGTACTCCGCTTTGACTGGTATCTTTTAACTCCGCAAAAAGCCGCTGGTTGGTAACAGTTCCGTCTGGTTTTACATCAAAAACGGCAATGTATCCGGCTTCCGAATTGTTGACATAAAGTTTTTGCTCGTCTGGTGAAAAAGCGATGCCGTTCGGCAGCACCAAATCCTTAACCAGCAGAGTTAATTTTCCGTCGGGTGTCAGCCTGTAAACACCGTAAAAACCCAATTCTTCCTGGTCTTTACTAACACCGTAGGACGGATCGGTAAAATAAATGCTGCCGTCGGATTTAACCACCAAATCGTTCGGGCTGTTGAGCCGCTTGCCCTCGTATCTATCCGCCAATGTGATAACTTTGCCGTCCTTTTCCGTGCGGGATACGCGGCGATTTTCGTGTTCGGCAGTAAGTAAGCGGTTTTCTTTGTCTAAAGTATTCCCGTTGGCTTTTCCCGAGGGGCGGCGAAATACCTCAACTTGCTGATTTGAGCCAAATTTATAGATAATATTGGCGGGAATATCGCTGAACAGCAAAAAGCCGTCTGGATGCCAAATCGGGCCTTCTATAAATTGGAAATCGCTAGCTACTTTTTCTAATTTCGCACTGTCATCAAGAATATCTTGCACGGCGTTTTTTTTCTCCCTGTTTTCCGTCTGGGCCGTCAACTTTGTTAAGTTACCCCTAAGTTTTTTGCTGGGGCTGCTGACAGCTAAACTTAATACTATCAACAACAAACTAATTGTAGCAATTTTGACTGTCATGTTTGCTCATAACTGAATTACTTCCTTCATACTATAAGATTACCTATCTCCTTCTTTACTTCTTCCTTTTTTATTTCTGTGCGACAAGAGCGCTACCGCGCCGCTTCACTAACACGTCGAAAGCGGTTAGTTAACTCACTATTTTGATAAAAAAAAGATAAGTTAGAGCGGTATGAGATTAGATAAAACCGTATGTAATATCATGTCCGGTCGATTAACCTAAATCAGGTAGGGGCGGGTAAACCTGCCAATATCTGCCAATAATTGACCATCTCAAAAACCCGCCCTGCTGGGATATTATGGTCAATCGATCGGACATGATATCACCCAAAAATTAAGCTCGAATTTTCGAGCTTAATTTTATTTAACTTAAAAGGTTTCACCTGTCAACTATTAAGCAGGAAATGAAACAAATAGCGCCGCAATACCGATCGCGATCGCACCGATACCCATGACAAAAGACCAGAAGCGGTGATAACTCTTAACCGTCGTACCGCTATCGCTTTCAAGCTGAATCAAATCCATCCAAGGTGCAACACCCCGGCGGAACCAACCCAATGCGCTAACATCCATCCCAATCAAACTTTTAACCCGTTTCATGCCAAACAGAAAATTACCAATTGGGCCAAAACGAGAAGCATATCGCAGATAAATCATTCCCGTTCTATCTTGCAATTTCAAATCAGAACCAAACGCATAACCCGCATCGCCGCGACCAATTAATTCGCCTTGCAGTTGCGCCGGTTGACCCCGCAAAGGACTTGCGTAAGGGTCAGACATTAAGGTTAAAACATCTAAGTGTTCTGCTTGTTCGTAATTGGGGAACATCACCAAAGTCTTGAGCAAAATTCCCACGCCCAAACCGATTAAAGGACAAGAAATCATCATCATCTGGTTTACAGCATACAGCGCAATGCCGATCGCAAAACCCACCGCTAACCCCAAAGTTTCTGCACTGTACAGCAGTACATCGAACACAAAATTGCCGTACAATTTCCGCTTGCTCAAATCGTTGCCTTCGCCGACAATTCGGCCCATATCAAACTCAATATCCAAGCCTAATTGTTCGGCATAAGTGCTCAAAGCGCGAACTCGTTTACCAGTCAGCGGGTGAGTCGAGTTCAACTCCATCCACCAACCCCACGGATTAAACATATCCCACAAAAACACTCGCCCAATCTTTTCTGGTTCCGAAGAAATCCGGTAAGCAGTCCCAGTAGATGTGGCAGCTTTGGCATCGTAAATGCCTAAAGCGCGAGTTCCTTCTAATAAGCTGCTGGGTTCTGTTGCTCCTTGTCCTTCTTCCAAAATACCGTAAGCAATTTTTACCAAAGCGCGAGACAAAGCATTGGGGTTGCCAGTAGTTTCGGCAGCAAAATGGTCGGCAAAATATTCTCGCGTCCGCGACAAATACAGCAATAAATAAGTGCCAGCGATGTAAAACAAATAAGCAACAGCAGCTACCGTACCGGCCGCATCTTTAGCTTTGCTGCCACCACTTCGACCCATCCTTTGAGCTGTAGTGTAAATTAAATAAGTAATCTGCACCAAAGTCGAAGCTAAGGTCATTACTGCAAAGTCCCAGTGGACGATGTGACCGAGTTCGTGGGCGTAAACAGTCGCAATTTCCTCGTCGTCTAAATAGGTGAAAAGACCTTGACTGACGACTAAGCGAGCGCTGTTGGGAAATGAACCGTAAGTAAAAGCAGTAGGGTTTTGGTCGTCGATAATTCCTAAACGCGGATAAGAGAGTTTTTTCTGCTTGCAAACCTTCTGAATAACTTTAGCTGTTTCGGGACTTAGGCTTTCTATTTCTGCTAGGGAAACCCAGCGAGTATGGTATAGCCAATTTTGGGTTAAGTCCATCAAGTAAGGCGATAGGAAAAAAGCAGCGATGTTGAAAATTAGAGTTATGGGAAGTGCGATCGCCAATCCGGCGACTGGATCGGGGCTGTTGAGAATCAAAACAGAGGCTAAAGATAGCGCTAACACCATACCAAATAGCATGGTAATGGTGACGCCGGAAGCTAAAACAAGATTTCCGCCAGTTTTCTGTATCAGTTTAACGCCGGCTTTGCGCGATCGCCCTGCCTTGCGTAAAGGGGCATGAGATGACATAATAATCTCCAAAGGTTATTGACAAATGGAAATGCTCGTGGGATTTTATCTATACTTCACTGTTTTAACCTGTTAATGCCGATTACTGTAAGGGGTCTCAACAAAAATATAGAATTTCCTTGAGAATTGTTAAAACTGAAAACCGCCCCGAAATTTATTTCTGGGGATTCAATTCAAAACTCAAAACCCAAAACCCAAAACTATTTAAAATTTACTGCCATGTCTATTATTGAAATTGCCCAAAAAACGCGCGTATCTGCTAGAAAATTGGCAGTTTTGTCCGCAGATGCCAAAAATCAAGCTATTGAGGCTATTGCGAAAGCTTTAGAAGCTGCTGCGCCGGATATTTTGGCAGCGAATTCGGCTGACTGCAAGGCGGCAAGCGCGGATGGAATAGCGAAACCGCTGTACGATCGCCTCAAGTTGGATGAGAGCAAGTTGAAAAGTGCGATCGCAGGCGTGCGCGACGTTGCGATCCACAAAATCGGCTGAAAAAATACAACCCAGGCACGGAAGGCGTTTGGGGATGTACCCGTTGTTACTACTGCAACTGGGTTTGTCCGATGGAAGTTGCGCCGATGGATCAAAGAGGTAAGATTAAACAAGAGATTATCGGGCGCAAAGATGACCACGCCAGTCGATCGATTCGCCATCGGAAAGTCTGAATCAATAAAGAATTACGATTTTAGATTTCACAAATCCTAATCCTTGCATCCCAAATCTCAAATCCACGGCACGTCTTGGTCAAATACCATCTGTGTATCATCAACATAAGATTGGCAATTGTGGGAAATTCTAAACCTTATTTAATAGCAAAAAAGGAGTTTCGACAGTGATGAAAAAAAACATTAAAGTTATTGTCACTAAGATTTACGATATATTCTTTGCAAGTATAGTAAATTTTGCTATCACAAGATACATGGAGACAGACTTTCTCTATAAATACTTACTTTACGGAAATGAAGAACGCTTGCAAATTGCTAAAACCGCTGTGGTAAACAATGCTACTTTTAACACAATTTCTGGCACTATCCAAATAGGAGAATATGTATTTTTTGGATTTCATGTTGTAGTGTTAACAGGAACACATGATTATAATAAATTCGGACGTGAAAGACAGATAACGGTTCCAGGTGTTGGAAAAGACGTAATCATTAAGGAGGGAGCTTGGCTGGCTAGTAATGTTACTGTTATTGGCCCTTGTATAATTGGAGAACATTCAGTGGTAGCTGCTTGTTCTCTTGTTAATAAGGATGTACCGCCTTATACTATTGTCGCTGGAATACCTGCTAGAGTTATCAAAAAAATTACCCCCCCTTCCAATACCGATCAAACGGTCGGTTAATAACCAGTTGTATTGGGAATTAAAGTGTTGAGTGAGAATCAGTCCTGAAGGAACTCTGACTCTCGGAAACCGGGTTTTTAAATCTTAAGTAAACCCACCGAAAACAACACAATATCCAGATACCCGACTTCTTCAAAAAGTCGGGTATCTAAAAAAAGACAATTTTACCATTTTAAAAGAACTAAATCAAATCTTAAGCAGGAAATGACACGAAGAGAAGTGCAATACCGATCGCGAGGGAGCATCTCATATTTGTAAAAATACTTCTTCTGGCTCCTTCCTTCTTCTGGCTCCTTCCTTCTTCTGGCTCCTTCCTTCTTCCTCTTTCCTTCTGCCTCCTGCCTCCTGCCTCCTGCC
>NZ_JAUBOX010000046.1:0-56596 GCF_036700445.1 Microcoleus sp. T3_B1 | reverse complement strand
GTTGACAGTTGACAGTTGACAGTTGACAGTTGACAGTTGACAGTTGACAGTTGACAGTTGACAGTTGACAGTTGACTCGATGTTGAAAAACGGAATGGTTGAGTGTTAACTGTTGACTCGATTTTATTATTCCGATGCAACCGGATTTGATGTAAAACATCGACTAAGGGTTTAGTTGATTAAAAATAGAACACCCAGAAACCTGGTTTCTTTTAGAAACCGGGTTTCTCCAGTCTGGGCTTGTTTGATGTTTAATTAAATTGAGTGACTTAACATTGTCAGAATTGACATGATATGATCTTATTGGCTATCGCACAACCGCCATCAAATTAATTTGTAGTGAGGACGCTAGTTCTAGTAGTTTTAGGAGGACTTAAGTTCTCACAACAAATGTGAGAAGGGTGATTTTTTGCGGGCATGATATGATGATACTTTAGATAGCGTGGCGCAGTGAGTTAACAAAGGTGCAATAAGATTCAATAAACTCAATGAACGCAAGAAATTAAATTAAATTAAGGTAGTAGACTTGTGGAAATTAATCAGCTAATGTTCCTATTGATTGATGTTGTGCTATGGGCGATCGCCCTGATCCTTCTAATTCCCGTTACAGTTCTATTTCTAGAATGCAGTGCAGCTTTCTTGTCCGGCCAGGGCGAGACAGCGGAAACTAAAGCGCCCCGCCCCAAAGTAGCAGTTTTAATTCCCGCTTACAACGAAGCAGCAGGAATTGCCGCCACCATCTCCACCATATTGCCGCAGCTAACACCTCAAGACCGCCTGTTAGTGATTGCTGACAACTGCACGGACGCCACAGCAGAAATCGCCCGTAACTGCGGTGCAAGTGCGATCGAGCGCCAAGACACACAACGCAAGGGCAAAGGATACGCACTGGATTTCGGCTTGCAGTCGATCGAATCAGACCCCCCAGAAGTAGTAATCATGGTTGACGCAGACTGCATCTGTCAGCCAGACTCTATAGAAAAATTAGCCCGGGTGGCAATGGCCGAACAAAGACCCGTACAAGCGACTTATTTAATGGAACAGCCACCCAATCCTACCCCCAAAGATTCCATTTCTGCTTTAGCCTTTCTCGTGAAAAACTTAGTCCGTCCCAGCGGATTAAAACAGTTAGGATTCCCATCCTTACTAACAGGAACAGGCATGGCTTTTCCCTGGTCGATAATTCGATCGGTTTCCCTAGCGAGCGGCAATATTGTTGAAGATATGCAGATGAGTTTGGATTTGGCGATCGCCGGACATCCAACAGTATTCTGCCCCGAAGCAAACGTCACCGGGTGTTTGCCACAGCAGCAGCAAGCAGCCACAAGTCAAAGAACCCGATGGGAACACGGTCACATACAGACATTGTTAACTCAAACTCCCCGCCTGACAGCAGCTTCAGTCGAGCAAAAACGTTTTGACTTATTGGCGATCGCCCTCGACTTATCCGTCCCTCCCCTATCGCTTTTAGTCGCTATCTGGCTAGCTGCTTTTGCCGCCTCTTTACTAGCAGCAATTTTGGGAACATCCCCAATTCCAGCCGTCTTGTTAGCAGTACAAGGATTGCTGATTTTAGTTTCCATTGTCGCCGCTTGGGCAAAATTTGGGCGTGCGAATATTTCTGGCTCAACTCTTTTATCTGTACCTTTTTACATCCTTTGGAAAATCCCTTTGTATTTAGGTTTTATCCTGAAGCGGCAAACTAAATGGGTGCGGACAGAACGCGATGTTTAATATTTAGATTGAGAATTTTTAACGGCCGATATCATATCATTTCCGGTAACACCGGAATGATGTTGACTGTTGACGGTTGACTGTTGACTGTTGAGAGTGAACAGTGAACTCGAATTTAGGAATGAGAATTAAATAAAATCCACTTTTCCTGTTTGTTGTGGGATGGGCGTCCCGCCCGTCCCCGATAGACGGGCGGGACGCCCATCCCACAAGAAAAAAGGGAAATTATTTAATTGACGATCCTTACTATTCCGATGCTAACGGATTTGATATCAGCCGATAAACACAGATGAACGCAGATACAATTCTATCTGCGTTCATCTGCGTTTATCGGCGGTTAAAAAAACTTATATAAAAACTTAAAAAAAGTTCACTGCTTCACGGGAATTTCAATCACAAACTCAGCCCCTTCACCGGGCGCGGAAAAGCACATTAGCTTCCCGCCGTGTTTCTCTACTACAATCTGATAACTGATACTCAACCCTAAACCGGTACCTTGGCCCACAGCTTTTGTAGTAAAGAAAGGGTCAAATATTCGCGATCGTACTTCCTCCGTCATCCCCCGACCATTATCAGCAATATAAATTCTCACCTTGTTTTGGTCGCATACCTCAGTCCGAATCTCAATCTTTCGCTCAAAGATTGGAGACAAAGGATTTTCTAGTTTGGCAGTTGTCCCCGGTCGCCCAACTCCTAACTCCACTGCATCAATTGCATTGCTCAAAATATTCATAAACACCTGATTTAACCCCGAAGCATAACAATTTACCTTCGGCAGTTGACCGTACTCTTTAACTACCTCAATGCCATGTCCGACTGCATCCTTTTTCAACCTGTGCTGCAAAATTAGCAGAGTCGAATCAATCCCGGAGTGAATATCCACTGGTTTCATCTCGGCTTCATCCAGGCGTGAGAAATTCCGCAGCGACAGCACAATATTGCGAACGCGATCGACCCCAACCTGCATTGATTTTAGAATTTTGGGCAAATCTTCTTGAATAAAAGCGAGGTCAATATCTTCTGTTTTAGCAACAATCTCAGGATTAGCATTCGGATAAGACTCCTGGTAAAGCTCAATCAATCCCAGCAAATCCGAGCTATAATCGTTAGCATGGAGAACATTGCCATAAATGAAATTAATTGGATTATTGATTTCGTGAGCAACCCCCGCCACCAACTGCCCCAAAGAAGACATTTTTTCCGTTTGAATTAGTTGAGTCTGCGTCGATCGTAATTCGGACAAAGTAACTTCCAATTGTGTCGCTTTTTCTCTCAATTGCCCCTCCGACAGTCGCAAAGCATCCTCCGCTAACTTGCGATCCGTAATGTCCTGTATAGTCCCAAATAATTTAATCACCTTACTGCCATCAAAAATAGCTTGCGCCTTAACATAAATATATCTGACAGCTCCATCAGGGCGCAAAATTTTCATCTCATACTCGCAAGGATTTCCTAACCGACTAATCTGCTCTACTGCCTCTAACCACAACTGTAGGTCATCGGGATGAATTTGCTTCCTATGTTCTAAAATAGTGGGTTCTGGTAGTTTAGGGTCAAGACCAAAAATTCGGAATACTTCCTCAGACCAAGTTAATTTATCCCCTTCCAAATCAAATTCCCAGTTGCCGAGGTGCGCCAGTTTTTGAGCTTCTTGCAGCTTAGCTTCTTTAGTCTTTAATTCCTGCGTGCGCTCTTCTACTCTCACCTCCAGCGTCCGCGAATAATCCTCCAACTGTTCCTTAGCCTCCGACAAATTAGCAACAAGTACCGCATTTTCTATAGAGATAGCAGCTTGGGAAGAAAGAATTTTTAAAACCTCCAACCTAGTTGGAGAAAACGCTTCAGTAGCTAAATTATTTTCCAGATAAAGGAGGCCTACGAGTTTGCTTTGATTCAGAATAGGAGTACAAAGCGCAGATTTCACTTGCTGCCTTTTAATATAGGGGTCATCTGTAAATAGACCTTCCCTAGCAGCCTGACTTAAAACTACATCAGAGTGCGTTTTTTCAACATAATTAATCATCGTTATTGGCAAAACCTCTGCAGGAGATACTCTAGGGTCTTGTTCAACTGCAACATCCGAAGACTCCACCGATGCCGCTGCTTTAATCCGCAATTTTCCTTTCTTGGGCATCAGGAGAAAACCTTTTTGGGCCCCAGCATTCTCGATCGCCATTTTCATTAACTTTTCTAACAACTTGTCCAACACAATTTCACTAGCTAGTGCTTGAGATGCTTTAACAACAGTTGTCAAATCCAATAAACTGCTGTGACTGCTGCTAGTGCTATAATTAGTGCTAGTAATAGTTCGATCGCCGCTGGGTCTTGCCGCCGATGCAGGGGGTAAAGACATCGGATACTCAGACTCCAAATGTTTTACCTTGGCGGTTGCTCCCCAGTAAATATAGCCGTAGTAAGCATCTATCAGATAACTCTCAGCCACTTTTTTTCGACCGTTAGCTAGATAAAATTCTGCCGCCCGTTCATTTGCTAGCGCTGCTTCGTGGATGTATTCATTCTTCGAGGATCCTGTCACCGCTCGATCGTAATACAGAGCCGCTTTTTCATAGTGTCCCAATACTCGCGCTTTCTCGGCCTCTACTAAGTCATATTTGTGCTGATAATTTCCCGGAGAGTTCAAAGCCCAATGCTTCATTTTTTTCTGAAGCGAAGCAACTTTTTTCAAATGTTTTTTCTGTTCGCTTTTTGAAGCTGTGGGATACAAAGCTAAGAGCGCTAGGGAATAGTAAAAATTGTGGATGGGAACATACATCGTAGACATCGCCCCCTCAGAATAATTTGATGCTGTCACCGCATTTTCAGCAGATATAGCATAATCTTTAAATATATAATTTAGCCACGTTTTATACAAAAACACTACAAATAATACTAAATAATTTTGACCCTCCCTTAATGCTGGCAGCATAGTTTCTTCATTAAACTTTTCGCCCGTCAATAGGCAAGAATTTTTTGTTTTACCTTGCAAATTTAAGACAACTTGCGCCCCAACTTTTGCTTTATAAATCATAGATTCATTCTGATAATTAACCAACATTTGAATATATTGACTCTGCTTAGTCTCCACAGAATCCAGAGGTTCGCCACTCAAAAATATATAATTGCTGTAAAAACTCGCACAATAACAAGCATTACTGATATCTCCCGTTTCTAGTCCGCTCTGAATACCCTCAAGTAAACCGATAAGACTTTCCCTGACCTGCTCAGACCAGTGACGGATAAAACCATTAAAAGTTAGTGAAACTTGAGAGTTGTGCAAGTTGGTGTGGAATCGTTCTAAAAGTGCCAGGGCTAGTTGACCGTATCGGTATCCAGAATTCATATCACCTAATACTGCACAGTGAATCAGCCCGTAACTTCCATACCCGTGACTAGACAGCGGCGCATTCCCGTACTTAAGAGAAAGAATAACCATCTTAAAGGAGATCAGTGGGAACATATCGGGTGCTGTTACAGAAGCAGCCGGACACATATTCGTTAAAATCCGTATAGCCGCAATTTTATGAATGTCAGTCATTGGTGGCAACTCAGCTAAATCCTCAATCCGTTTGTTTCCCACAGCTAATTTTGTCCGTATTAGCCCCATAAAAATATTTAATTTAGTGGGTTTTTGAGGGAGATAGACTCCCAGCATTTTCAAAGCTTTTAGAGCTATATCTAGCGAAGCTTGGGATTGATTTTGATTAAAGTAGAAACTAACTTTTAGCTCATAAACCTTGACTTTTTCGAGCAAATTTGTTGCGCGTAATATAATAACTTCTGATAACTGGAACGCTAGCTCAAAATCGGTATTTATATAGGACGATTCCAGCGCTTCGGTATGGAGTTCCATTATTAAATCGTAGTGACTCTGCCAAGCTTGTTCTGGTAGAAGTTCTAGACCTACATTAAAATATTTGAGTGCTGCTTCATAGGCGGCAGAACTCTTAGCTTTTTTGCCTGCTATGAGATTAAAGTTAGCTAGTTCATATCGCTGTTCATCATTTGTGATAAATTCCACCCCGATATTGAGTTGGTTGACAATATCAAAGATATTTTCTGCTATTTCCGATGCCGTAGGGGCGGTGCCCCCGTGCCCGCCCTGCAATAGCAGGGAGCCGATTTTTAAGTGGGTTTGTTTTTTCTGGGAGTCAGGGATGAGAGAATAGGCGGCTTGCTGTACGCGATCGTGCAAAAACCTGTAATCAATTGAGCGTTGCATAATTGCGGGATGATTTTGATTGTTTTGTGGGATGGGCCTCCCACCCCTCCCGTGTGTTTTCACGATTTCCTCATCAAGCATCGGAATTTTGTAAGCATCGCTCATTGGCAAAATTAAACCAGCTTGAAGTGCATCCCATAAATCAGCCGCCGTTTCAGAACCGGATTTTTCTCTAACAATTGCCAAATTTTCTAAATTAAAACGGTTGCCCATACAAGCCGCTAATTTTAATACTTGCTGCGTCTCCTCCGGCAGTTGTTGAAGATTCCGAGCAACTAATTCAACGACACTGTAATCTGCAATGCCAGCGGCTTCAATTTCCGTGATGTCCCACTGCCATGCACCAACAGGGAAATCAAAAACTAACATTTGTTCTGAGTGAATAGTTGAAAGAAGTTGAGTTATAAAAAATGGATTTCCGCCAGTTTTATTAAAAATTAACTCGCTCAAAAACTTTAACTTTTCAGTTTGATTACCCAAAGTATCGCATACTAGCTCAGTGACGCTGCTCAAATCTAAACATGGGAGGATAATGTGATGCACATCAGCACCAGTCTGTTGAATTTTATCGACAGTTTGAACTAACGGATGAGTCGAATTTACTTCGTTATCTCGATAGGCCCCTATCACTAAAAAATATCGGCTATCCTGGTCAGTAACTAATTCCTGAATCAATTTTAAGGAAGCTAAATCTGCCCACTGCAAATCATCCAGAAATAGAACTAAGGGGTGTTCTGTTTGGGCAAACACCTTCAAGAATTCTTTGAACAATCGATTAAAGCGATTTTGAGATTCTGTCGGCCCCAATTGTGGAACACCAGGCTGCGAACCAATTATTAGTTCGACAGAAGGGACAACATCAATAATAATTTGACCGTTTTGACCTAGCCTCGACAAAAGCTTTTCTTTCCAAATTGCCAACTCGTCTGAGCTTTTTGTTAATAACTGCTGCATCAATGACTCAAAGGCTTGAGTCAGTGCAGCATAAGGAATATCTCGCTTAAATTGGTCAAACTTGCCAGCTATAAAATAACCCCGCTGCCTGACAATTGGTTTGTGAATTTCACTGACAACTGAGGTTTTGCCAATGCCTGAGTAACCGCTTACCAACACCATCTCTGTTTTACCAAAGCTGACTCGCTCGAATGATGCCATCAAATCAGCGACTTCTTGTGTGCGGCCGTAGAGTTTTTGGGGAATCAAAAATTGACCGCATTTGTCAAGTGTCCCTGGAATGAAATTTTCTATTTTGCCAGTAGTTTGTAGCTGAGTTAGACAATTTTCCAGGTCTGCTTTTACTCCAAAGGCACTTTGATATCGGTCTTCCGCATTTTTAGCTAATAGTTTCATGACAAGAGATGAAATTATCTGCGGGACTTCATTGTTTAGTTGATGGGGAGGAACTGGCGTCACCGCAATGTGGCTGTGAATTAATTCTAGCGGGTCGGTTGAATTAAAAGGCAACTCTCCGGTCAGCATTTCATAAAAGGTGATGCCTAGAGAGTACAAGTCAGTTCGGTAGTCGAGGTCTCGGTTCATCCGACCAGTTTGCTCTGGGGATATATAGGCTAGAGTGCCTTCTAGCACGCTGGTATTGCTATTTTGGTGGACTTCTCTAGATAGGCGCGTTGCCATGCTAAAGTCGGTGATTTTT
This sequence comes from Microcoleus sp. T3_B1, assembly GCF_036700445.1. Lineage (NCBI taxonomy): Bacteria > Bacillati > Cyanobacteriota > Cyanophyceae > Oscillatoriales > Microcoleaceae > Microcoleus > Microcoleus sp. T3_B1. The sequence goes on along the minus strand of NZ_JAUBOX010000046.1, from coordinate 48,989 downwards.
ACTTGTTGAAAATCTGGGGTAATGATAATATTTGATGGTTTTATATCTTTATGAATAATCTGGTTTTGATGCACTTCTCCGAGAGTTTGAGCCACTTGAATAGCCAGCGGCAAAAACTTCTGAATTTTAATATTTTTACCCGCGAGATGGTGTCGGAGAGATTGACCGCCGCAATCTTCTAAGATCAGGGCGAAACTGTTTTTATATTTTTCTAAGCTATGGGGTTTGACAATCCCTTCGAGTTGGAGATTCGAGCTAATTTTGTATTCATGTCTCAAACGGGTAATTTCTTCTATTGTGGGGTACTCAGTATTGAGTGTTTTAATAATAACTGACGCTCGATCAGATTCCCTGACTGCGCGATAAATGATGGACTTCACACCAAGTTGAACAACTTCTGTGATTTTGTAACCGGGAAGTGCATTCATGGTTTTTATTCTGTGACGAAGTTTTGGGTTAACATTGCGCTTGATATCGATCGGAGCGCGGGCGGATCGTACTTAAGTATTTTTTGTAAATGGGGTAATTGGGGATACTTTAAAATATCAGTAATTACTCAGGGATTTTTTAGATAGCGTGATGCCTAAACTTTGAAAGTGCCCGGACGGACAGCCGAACATCTGGTTTGAACTCCGACTTAATCATGTACGGTCTGACACCTCACCGAATTGATTGCAATATTGTAACAAATTCTGTGATGCCGATCGCACACATGACAGACTGATCCCTATAACTTCAAGGTTTAGCTCTAGCTTTGAGCCTTGTCACCAAGAAAAAATGGGACGCCCGGGGCTGGAAAACATTGGTTTAGGCGATCGACAATACAATCTAATATGACCTGCATCATAAACAAGCATGATTCAGATCATAGATTGAGAATGATCAACTTGCTACCATGTTGCCATCATCAGGTGCATCCCCATGGAAGAAGTCCTAGCATTGATTGAAAAGAAGAAGCACGAATTTGCTAAATCTGGGCTATTTGAGTTTATGCGAGACAAAAGTATAAACCCAAGACAACGCCTAGCTTTCGCTCCCTGCATTGCTCCTTTCGTGATGAGTTTTGGTGAATTTAACAAGTATGTGTTCCGAGAAGAACCAACCAACGATCCTCTTCAGGTAATAGTTAACAATCATACTTATGAAGACGATCATCACTGGTTGTGGTTTTTGGAAGATTTGGAAACACTGGGTATTAACAAAGCGGTTAAGTTCAGTGATGCTTTAAATTTTCTCTGGAATGAAGAAGCTAAAGCTTCGCGGTGGGTATCACATCAAATTTTTCGCTCCGCTTTTGGGGCCAGTCCGATCGCTAAGTTAGCAATCCTGGAAGTGATAGAAGCAACTGGTAATGTGTTCTTGTCAACGGCAGCACCAATTGCCGAAGAACTGCGAACAATTACTCAAAAGGAGCTTCTTTATTTTGGCTGCTTTCATTTGGAGGTGGAAAACAACCACAGTAAGGATTTACCTCAGCAGAGGCGATTCAGCGAAACAATACAACTGACTATTGAAAGCCGTCAAGAGGCTTTTGAGATAGTTGAGAACTTGTTTGAAGTTTTCACAGAACTGACGGCTGAGCTTCTGGTTTATGCAAAAACGCATAGCTTTGAGCAACCTTTTGCCAAACCTCGCGAGATTTTGCAACCTTTAAAAGCTGCATAGCTTACCCGATGTAAAATTTTCAACTCTTAGAACCAGACAAAATTTATTACTTACAAGGAGACTCATAATGTCAGAAGTTAACAGCAATTCTTCAACTGCGCTCGATGAACTCGCACCGACTCTTATCCATACTTGGACTGAGAAATTGGACATCGCTCATACTTGGACTGAGAATTTGGATATTGCTCATACTTGGACTGAGAATTTAGATATTGCTCATAGTTGGACTGAGAATTTGGATATTTCCCACACTTCTCATATCCCGGAAGAGGAAAAACTAGCCGTCGGATAAAACCTGTTGCAAACAAATTTCAGCCTCGCTCATTCCGACGAGGCTGAACAGTCATACCTTTGTCTCGTCAATTCCCAAAATTAGCATCTACTATCTCTATTGGATATGAGCCATTACGACGTTGTAATTGTGGGCGGCGGTCCCGCTGGGAGCACTGCTGGCACTCTGATAAAGAAATATAATCCCAATCTGAGCGTGCTAATCGTAGAGAAAGAAAAATTCCCTCGCGATCACGTTGGGGAAAGTCAATTGCCTCAAATTAGTGATGTGCTTCAAGAAATGGGATGTTGGGACAAAGTAGAAGCAGCAGACTTCCCAATTAAAATCGGTGCTACCTATCGCTGGGGAACAGATCCGCATCCTTGGGATTTTAATTTTATCAAGCCTGAACAGTTTAAAGATGAGCAGCGTCCTGCTAAATTTGAGGGACAGAGACGGCAAACTGCTTTCCAAGTCGATCGAGCAAAATATGACGAAATTTTGCTGCGTCACGCGGAAGAAATGGGATGCTTAGTAAGAGAAGAAACACCCGTTGTTAAAGTAGATACAGAGGGCGAGCGCATTACCGCCCTGCAACTGCGGCAAGAACAAATAACAGCCCGCTACTACATCGATGCCTCCGGCCACATCGGCGTACTGCGGCGAGTGTTAGGCATTGAAACACACTGCCCGACGCGGTTGCAAAATATCGCTATCTGGGACTACTGGACAAACGCTGAATGGGCCGATGAAATTGGCGTTGGTGGCACCCGCGTACAGGTGATGAGTTTGAGTCACGGGTGGATTTGGTTTATTCCCTTGGGCGCAACTCGCACCAGTATCGGCTTTATTTGCCCTGCGGAACATTACAAGCAAATGAAACAGCGGCCAGAGGAGATATATTCCGAAGCCCTCAACAGCGAAGCCCGCATCAGCAAGTTAATCGCTAATGCTACCAGTACGGGAAAGATTGAAACTACAAAAGATTGGTCATTTTTGGCTGATAAAACAGTTGGAGAAAATTGGTTTTTGGTGGGTGAAGCTGCGGGTTTTGCTGACCCGATTTTAGCGGCGGGCATGACTTTAGCTCATACCGGCGCTCGTGAATTGGCTTACACGATTTTGGCATTAGAGCAGCAGAAACACGACAGCAACTGGCTTAAATCTCAATATGACCACAATCAGCGAAGCAGAGTTAAACAGCACATTCGGTTCGCCGATTACTGGTACGCTGCTAACGGTCAATTCACTGATTTACAAGAACATTCAAGGGAAATTGCGCGGGATTCGGGGTTGAATTTAAGCCCGGAAAAAGCTTTTCAGTGGTTGGCTCAAGGGGGATTTACTAATGATATTTTGGGTCAAGCTGTGATTGCTGGAGTTGAGTTGAGTTCAATTAAGCAGGTGATGCAGCGCTTCTCGCAGCAGGAGGCTCCTTGGCTACTTTCGGCGTACAATGTGTTTCAGTTAGACCTAGTGGAGGCTGATGTTGAGTTTGTAGCTGTTTATAATGCTGGTGAAATTAACCGGATCAAGTGTTATGTTAAGAACGGTCAGCGGTTGCCTGTTACAGGTTTCTATGGTTTGCTGATTGAAATTTTGAGCCGCACTCAGTACATTGAACAAATTTATCGGCAGTTGGTGCTGGTGTTTAGGGAGCGTTTTTCTGTGCAACACGCTCGACTAGCTCTTCATCAAGCCCTTGGTTGTTTGGAGGTGATGGTGAGTTCTGGTATTGTCAAGGCGATATTAAACCCGGAGTTGTCTAAGTTGAATATTTCCATACCTATGGAAGGTGAGTTAATTCACACTCACAGCGATGTGAATTAAGGCGCTACCAGAAAGCTTGACCCCAAACCATCTCAAATCTTAAAAAACAAAAAGTCTGAAGCGGGAAAATTCCAACTTCAGACTTTTACTAACTCCCCGGGTAGGATTTGAACCTACGACCAATCGGTTACACTTATCCCAACGTTTCCGAAGGGGGTGGACTATTTCATCATCCCTACAAATCATGTTTGTGATCTGTCGTCGGATGTCGGGCGCTATGAGATTTATTGGTTAGGCTCCTCATCTCTAGTCTCTGCACCTTTCCGGCTACTTGCGATCGCAACCGCTGCCTTTCGCCAGACTTGGCTCAAGATTGCCGCCACCCGAAGTGCTGCGGTTTCCTTGAATTCACCCGATTTTTCAGTATCCGTTACCGGATAGAGCTGCTATGTCACTAGGGCTTTTGGTTGATGCCAAAGGCTTGCATTCATTACAGCCGACCGCTCTGCCACTGAGCTACCGAGGATTGGGGGTTTTTGTTACCCACATTTACTAACAATAGCTGAACTTACTCGATTTGGCAAGGCCTTTGAGAAACTTTTTTTTTATCAGACAGCGAGCGGGTTTCAGCAGCTAATGCAGCCCCATTCTCAACTTGGCGAGGCGCTGCTGGGATTCTGGATCGAGGGAACTGGCGAGAAAGCGACTGGAATTTTGTTTGCGGGATTTGTGCCGGCGCTCGCTGCGGCGGGCAGTGGATTCTACGTCAGCCGCTAATTGTTCGGCGGACATCCATTCGGCACCGTAGCCGACTACGGTCAATTGCTGCGCTCGGTCTGAGGTGGCGACAATCATGCGACCTTTACCTTTGACCGATCGCAACTCGTAGCGCAAACTAGCACAAGATTTTTCAATATAAGTATCTGCTGTCTGACCGAAGTCAGTGTAGTGCACCGATAAATTTTTAGTAATAATTTCTTTAACGCTGGGAGTATCTCGATAGTGGGCGTCAAACACCAGCCTGGCCTCAAAATCTTGAACGGCGCTGTAGTTAACTAAAACCTCAATCAACTCGCGGCGAGCTGTTTCGAGTTCGTCGCGATCGCGCTTCTCTCGGAGTCGAGGCCAAAGTCCAATTATGTTATAGCCGTCTACAAGTAAAACTGCTTGTGATACATAGAGTGACATGGTTCAAGGCTGAAGAGCTCCAGCACGTATAGGACATTATTTGCATTGTTCATCAAAGCTTTTGTTCAATAATATTACCTATTGATGTGTAATGGCTAGGTTACATCGCAATAATTAAACCCCCCAGAGCCAGCTTTACCTGAGTTTTGGGGGGTTTGATTAACCTATAAATTTTCCGGCTTATTCGGCAGATTCCAGCGATACGGGCGATGGCTTACGCCCCGCTTCGCTACGTACAACTGTCGGCAGGGATATTTTCTCAACAGCAGGAGTACAACCGAGCCACTGCACCGACAACTCGGCAAACTGCTGCGGGGGGCCGCTCACGCAAAAACGAGTCGGTAGCGCAGTACCAGGATTCCGCAGCCCCAAAAGCTCCAATTCTCTGGCAGCAGCAGCCACCACCCGTACCGCAGGATCTATCAATGTCACCCCAGCAGGCAAAAGCGAGCGAAGCACAGGAGCCAACAGCGGATAATGAGTGCAGCCGTAAATCAGCGTATCGATGCGCTGCTGAATCAAAGGAGCCAAATATTCCCGAGCCACCTCACAAGTATAAGGGTCGTGAATCCGGTTTTGCTCCACCAGCGGCACAAAAGCCGGACAGCTAACCTGCCAAACTAGGCAAGAATCGTCCATCTCCAAAATCGCATTTCGATAAGCATTGCTAGCAGCCGTAGCAGGAGTTGCGATGACCCCGATCCGCTTGCCTTGCTGCACCGCAGCCTGCGCCCCCGGCAGAATTACTCCCAGCACCGGGATATCAAATTCAGCCTGCACCATCTCCATCGCCAAAGCAGAACTGGTGTTGCAGGCCATAATGACCATTTTCACATCCTGTTCCACCAACCAGGCCATAATTTCGCGGACAAACTCCACAATTTCCGACGGCGTGCGAGTGCCGTAAGGCAGCCTCGCCGTATCTCCAAAATAAAGTATCGATTCGTTGGGCAATTGTCGGTACAACTGGGTCAAAACAGTCAAACCGCCCACGCCGCTGTCAAAAATACCGATTCTTTGTTGTCCAGAGTCTGTTGTCATTTGTTAATAGTTAGTTATCTGTTGGCAGTTGGCAGTTGGCAGTTGGCAGTTGGCAGTTGGCAGTTGGCAGTTGGCAGTTGTCATTTGTTAATCGTTTGCAGTGGCTAATAACAGATAACCAATAACATTAATCAACAGTCAACAGTCAACAGTCAACAGTCAACTGCCCACTGCCCATTATCTTTGTTGAAGATAAAGCAAAATGCCGCGAGCGATCGAAGCCGCCATTTGACTGCGGTAAGCTGGGTCAGAAAGCCTAGCAGCATCTTCAGCACCCGTAACAAAACCCACCTCCAGCAAAACAGAAGGCATAGAAGTCTTCCTCAAAACATAAAATCTCGCCTGCCGCACTCGGCGGTCACTCGCCCCCGTCCCCTCCAAAATACTGGCGTGAATCACCCTGGCCAAATCTTGGCCGTTATTGAAATAATAAGTCTCAATGCCATTGATATCCGGCCGACTCATATTAATCGCATTAGCGTGAATGCTGACAAACACACTAGCATTCACCCGTTCCGCCAAAGAAACTCGGGGATCCAGGTCGATTTCCCTGTCGTCAGTCCGAGTCATCACCGCCTGCACCCCTTGCTGTTCCAGCAGCCTCGCCACCTGAAGCGAGATATCCAAAACAATCTCCTTTTCCTGAATGCCCTGAATCCCGACTGCCCCCGGATCGCGGCCACCGTGACCAGCATCGATCACTACTACGGCGCGGCGGTTAGAAGCTTGGGGCAACTCATCGGTTCCGAAAGTCCTTCTCGGCAAAGGCTGCAAATTGGGAGTGCGAGTCAAAGGCTGCGCGCTAGCATTCGATCGCAACTGCAAAGACAGCAACTGCGGGTTCGGCCTCGTCACCCTGCCGACCTCTACCCCCGATCGCGGCTGCACCCAAACCACCACAGTCTCCGCATCTTCTTGGCTGGCACTAAACGATACAGGACTGTTGGCATCGAGCTGAGGAATTTCGCCCGTCAGGACACTAGAGGCGATCCTGATCCAGTAAGCTCTCGACCCCTGATCCCACCCGCTGGTATAGGAGACTTGGCGGTCAGTTCTCACCACCAGTTGCGTGCCGTTACTGGCTAAATCAATTGACTGAACTCTCGCTAAATTTCCTTGAGCTTGTCTCGCCGGAGGAGCTACAGTCAGGCTGCGGGGAACCGAGGGCTGTCTTACACTTCCAGGCAATAGCACAACCCCGCCCAAATTGCTCACAGACGCCCGCCACTGAGTATTAGGACTCTTCATCCGCAAAGTCACGCGGGTAACGGGCGGGTCTGTTGGCAGTTGCCGGACTTCAATCTTGTCAACCCCGTGCTGGCCGTTCGTTTGAGGCTGTTGGCTGCTTAGACCCGGCGCTAAACTCGCTCCTTCAATATCGAGGGTGGCGATGTCCCCAGCGCGACTTTGTTCAAAATTAATTTGGGGGCGACCGCCCGCAGTGCGGACTAAAAAACCGTCCGCCGTCACCTGAACGTTCTGAACTACAGTCGCCTCGCCAGACTGGGCTTGGGATGCTGAAGGTTCAACCGATAACCTTTCTCCCCCTGGCTCTGAAATCGGATTTTGAGTTTCTCCCCGCACCGGCGTTGGCAAATCCACTGTCCACTCGCTCGGAGAAATACCCCGGAATCTTACTTGCTGAGGGTCTATAGTAAACCCGTCTCTGATCTCGACCACAATTCTGGTCGTATTGTTGTCAAACTGCCCTACCCGCACCGATTCGATCGCCCCTGAGAGCGGTTTGCTGACCGAGGGACGGCCCAGACTCGTCCCCGGCAAGTCGATTACCAACCGCGTCGGGTTGAAAATCAGTTGAGCCTTGGGTTGTACTCCCCCGTCTGTTGTAATGTAAAGCCGGTTCTCTGAAGCATCAAACCGCCAAGATTGCAGTCTAGCTGCTTCGGCGGCTCCGGCGAGCAAAAATACACTTAAGAAACTCGGTAGTAGCCAGTGGAATTTCACGACAGTTTTTTCCTCGTTTGCGTTACTGCCAAAAGCTGGAAGGGCGCTGCTTGCCCTCAGAGGCTTTCAGCAGTTAGCCGCCAGCAGACCGGGGGCACGGGGGCCGTCAGTTGTTGGCTAAATTGACTTTTTTATGCGTTAACAGGCTCCAAAATGCCAGATCCCGGCATTTTTGAACTTTCCCGTATACTTGGGGGCGATCGGTTATAAGCAGACTGAAAGATTGTTGGCACAAGGGAAGGTATTTATTTTTAGGAGCAAGAAACAAGGTGTTTCTTGAAGCTAGAAGGTACAAGTTAGAAGGTACAAGTTAGAAGGTAGAATTTTACCGTTTTTCCAGGGAGGGGTTTCATAGCTCTTTAATGTTGGCGAAGCTCGTTACGGCCAGGGTTATAATCCGCTTTACACTTGCGTTTTGTTCTAACTTTTCCTAAACTACCTCAATAACTTAACAACTTACCTCGCGAACAATCCGGATTTTCAAGATTTAGGTAACTTTTCAAGGCCTCCAAATGTTAGTCCCAGACCAACTGACATATTCTTTGGGTAAAGCTTTTTTGCTAACAGATTGACAGTTAAATACAACTACATATCGCCCCTGCTCTCTTTTTTCTGAATTTTTTAATCATGGATTTTCGGTGCTGCTTGAAACTTAGTGGGGCGATCGCGATCGCGCCCGCCAATTTAACACTATGATAGCTAGTCCATGTTTTCAGCAGTAACGGGAGAGTTTTGTGTGTTACTTGGGCCGGCAATGCTTTGTACTTTAGACTCTTTTTGAGTGTTCGATAGACACCCAGAGCATTGGTTAGTTGACCTGAGAAAAAGTTTTGACCGTAGATATAGTAGTTATCGCAGTTGTAAAGTTTGTTGGACAGCAAAGACAATCGATCGGCTTCTGGGTAAAACCTGTGATTTGGTTTAATGACTTGCCTTTCGACTAACTGCATAACTTGGATCTGTACTACCAGTTAGAGAAGATACACTATCTTGGTGATTGTGTCAATCTCTGAGCTTCTCAAAGAAGCAACCATCAATAACAGTAGATACATGACATCACAGAAAGACGCAGACTTACTTTGCTCCATGAGTCGTCCACCTAAAATGCGACAAGGGGGCGGACGCTATAACCGAGGCGGATATATCGAGCTCCGCGAGTACCGCCAACGGATTAGCGTCTGGGAAATTGTCGCCAATAAATAAGTTGCCCGACAGGGCATCCTTGTTTTTAGGACTAATATTCATAGCCATCAGCCTTATGAATAGTTGTCAGATGTTTTGGATGCACGTCAAAACATTTGTCTCTTGCGGTTAGCTTAAAACTTGGTCTAAACCGAATTGCAATTCTGCCTGTGTAGCTTCCTGCATATTTTCCAGTGAGGACGTTAGCTTTCACCAAGTCCCCAGTTTGAAAACCCATGAAGAACTTTTGGGCCGGTGCATGACGAATGGGGAACCCAAATCTGTCGGTTCCGCAGCGCTGTCTTCTTCCGTGTCCCTTAGCCTTAATTAGCAAAGGTTTCACGCTATTTAGCAGTAGTCTTTCGGGAGTTGATTCCCCGACACAAGCTGCATCAGTCCAATGCTGTTTTTCTATTCCCCTGGTTTGGCGGTTGAATTTTGTTCGTCCCCCTGAACCCAATTCCACGGGCAGTCCGGTTAACTGTAGTCTTCTGTATAGCTCCCAACGAGTAGCATTGACGGCTGCTGCATCCAGTAGAGGTGTCTTGGCTTGGGCTAGTATCCGCTGAAGGATTTCAGGTTTTTTCTTGAGAAATTCTTCAACGGGTTTACTTCCCTTGGCTTGGTTGCAGGAATGGCAACTAAGACACAGATTGCTGACCCGATTACTTCCTCCCTTAGACTTGGCGAGAATATGCTCAACCTCGAAAGGAACATTTGTCGCACCGCAATAAGCGCACTTCCTATTCCATTTTTGCAGTAAATATTCCTTAATTTCAAAACCGAATAATTCGCCCCTTTGATATTCGATTCCAGAAATTTCAGGATTCTGGAACTGTTGTAAATCGAAACGCACCAATTCTTGAGAAATGGCGGTAACGGGACAGACCTTTCTGATTCGCCTAACCCAGGTTTCAATATTGGCAACACGGCTATCAAGAGATGGTGGCAACCATCCTGTTTTACGGGTTCTGTTTAAAAAACGGGGTTGGCGGTAACGGGTCTTTCTGTTGCGACGCCCTCTTCTGAGCGTTCTGCGAGATTCGAGAGTATCTTTAATTTGTTGCCCTCGGTGAGCAATTTCTAATGCGTTCGTGACGCGACCTGTTTGCTCTTGAACCACGGCAATACCCGTAGTTTTACTACCTGGGTCAATTTTGATTCGGTGACAGTGAGTTACCGAATCTTCGAGAATCCTATCCTGTAAAACAATGGTAAACGGATAGCGTTTAAAAACCTTAGCCCTCCCTTTTTTCAATAGTTCTCTTGCCCGTGCCCGGTGGCATGGGTCAAGAGGTTTCAAGTTTTTATCTAGGACAAATGTACGCATTACTGCATCACTCAATTTCTTGGTTAAGTTTGCCTCGACGATGTTAAGACTCGGTACTATCTGAGCAACACTGGCTTTCCCTTAATCACCTGTTTAATTGCTCGGTTGTAGAGCTTGAAACTGGCACGCATTTCAAGGTACGAAGTTTAACGCTTGGTCTTAACGCCTGCTAGTCAAGAACTAGCCGTCTGGTCAACAGGCTTTTTCAAGCCCACACCAGACCCTTCGGGTTGGTGTGCGGTAGTTGACGTCTAATCAACAGTGCTGCAATTCGCTCTCGCCCATAGGTGCAAAATTCCGGCTCATCCAGTTCAAAATGGCTTGATTTACTTGTTCCGGGCATTCATCCTGGGGACAGTGGCCCGCATTGTCTAATTCAACTAGCTCTAAATAATTGGGGTTGCATTCGACAAATTGGTGGGGTCGGGCGAACCGAGGGGGAATCATCCGGTCTTGTTTGCCCCAAATTAATAGCATCGGGATTCTTAAATTTCGCAGCACAGTCTTGACACTGGGGCAAAATTGTGTACTCCCTACAGCTTTAAATAAAGCGCAGAAGGCGCGGGCTGCTCCCCGATCGCCCGCAGGCCCTGCTAGAATTTCCACTAATTCGTCGGTAACAGCTTCGGGGTTGGAGTAGGCAAAGCCAACCCAGCGACGGACAAAGGAAGGCTTGCGGGCAAAATAAAACAAAGGCCTGAGTACGATCGGAGAAACAAACAAACTTTCAACCGCTTCGATCGCCGGAAGCAGCCATCCGGGCACCGCCTCGGCTCGCACAGAGGGGTCTGGGAGGCTAATCATCACCGTGCCGGCCACCATATCCGGGTGAGCAGCAGCTACGGCCAGACAAATTAGCGAGCCGATCGAGTTTCCTGCCAATATTACTGGCTCTCTGATAAAAGTTAGCCAAAAATCATAAACTTGATCAACCCACAAAGACACAGAGTAGTCGATCGGAGCTTTTTGGGAAGCGCCAAACCCCAACAAATCCAAGGCGTAAACCGTTTGGTTTTCGGCTAGTTGGGCGAGATTTTGTCGCCAGTGACCGATCGAAGCTCCAAACCCGTGCAGTAAAATAATCGGCGTTCCCGATGCGCGCGGGGCCCTTGGTTCGGCCGCAGAATCTTGAGATTCGATCGCGCCTTGATTTCGTACCCCATCGGGCCGCAAATAAGTGTAGCGAGTTTGCCAACCCCGCCACATCCAGTCTCGTTGAGTTCCCACCCGTTGGTGCCACAGCAGAGAATTTGTCAATTTTGCCTCAGCTCGCAACATAAATTTACACTTGCTTATACCTATTCTACAAGGCACATCAGGCGAATTGGGGGACTTGCCAGACCGGGCGAGATGGGCTAGGAAAAGCGGTTTTACCTCATCCTTAAGCTTTTACCCTGAATTTTTGACGGTTTTGTCATCGATCGGGCAAGGGGGCGGGCGATCGTGTGTGAAGTTAAAATAAAACTAGGCAGAAACTCAGCCAGAGTGAGTAGAATAGCAAGTATTGTAAGAATTCATTTACGATCAGTCCAAATATTCCCCAACGCTTTAGCGGAGGGGACACAGGGCGCGGTAGTACGTCCGGTAAGGGTAACACCTTATAAAACAGTTCGATCGTCAATCGTGAAAAATTGACCGCTCAAACCTGTAACTATCAAGAAGCTTCGCTATTAAACTACTGCTTGTAAAACCATTCATGCCTGTGATTGAAAGAAGACAAAATCGCAACCTACCTCAGATTAACGAAAATATTCGATACCCCAAAATCCGGGTAATCGATACCGACGGCGCGCAACTAGGGATATTGACGCCTGCAGAAGCGCTGCGCCTCGCAGAAGAAAAAGAACTCGATCTCGTACTTGTCAGCGACAAAGCTGACCCGCCCGTATGCCGGGTAATGGACTATGGGAAGTACAAATTCGAGCAGGAAAAGAAAGCGCGAGAAGCAAAGCGGAAGCAGCACACTGCCGATGTTAAAGAAGTGAAGATGCGCTACAAAATTGAAGAACACGACTACCAAGTGCGCCTCAAACTAGCAGACCGCTTTATCAAATCTGGGGACAAAGTAAAAGCCACGATCATGTTCAGAGGTCGGGAAATCCAACACAGCAACCTAGCAGAGGACTTGCTTAAGCGCATGGCCACAGATTTGCAGGAAATCGCAGAAGTGCAGCAAGCCCCCAAAAAAGAAGGACGCAGTATGATGATGCTGCTGTCGCCAAAGAAAGTATAAATAGATAGTCATTAGTAAGCAGTCATCAGTCATAAACTGGTGACTGATAGCTGATGACTTCCGAAGTTAGTCAGGAATAAGCTACCACACAGGGAAATCAACGCTGCATGGAAAATTTTCAAATCAGCGGTTCGGCGGGAGTAAGACAAGGAGTGCTGCGATCGCTCAACCTGCGATCGGAAGAAGTAGAGCGAACCGTACTGATGTTCGTGGTCTACACTCTAACCTCCGTCGGGCTGATCTGGCTGGAACTCAGCACAGTAGGTCTTTTTCTAGATGAATTTGGTGCAGACAAAATGCCCTGGATTTACATAGCCAGCGCGTTTATCGGTTCTGGCTTGGGATTTGTCTACTCGTGGCTGCAAAAAATCCTGCCGCTAAGGCGCACCGTAGTGGTTGTTCTGGCAATGATGTCGATACCGCTATTTTTGTTTCGATTCGGCATCGGCTACGAAAATACTCAGATAGCTGGCGTCAGCATCGCTTTTATTACTATTTTTTTGATGTGGCTGTGGGTAGAAGCTTGCTATGTCCTCAACGACCTTAATACTTCTATCACTTCCAACCAACTGTTTAATATTAGAGAAATCAAGCGCACCTATCCGCTAGTCAGTAGCGGCTATCTAGTAGCTGGAGTAGTCAGCGGATTTTCTCTGCCTGTTTTGCTGTACGTAGTCGGACTCAAAAACGTTACCCTCATATCGGGGTTGATGGTGGCGACAGGCTCGGTGTTGCTCTACTACCTCACGGAAAAATACAGCCAAGCATTCCCGGAAACGGCTCACTGGACGGATGACGACGAAGACGACGACCAAGAAGAATTTACCGCCCGCAAAGTTACAGGCCCGCTCCAAAAATACGCCGTACCTCTAGTCAGTTTCTTCATCCTCGCAGAAGTCGTCTACGTGCTGGTAGATTTCCAATTCTACAGCCAGCTAGAATACCAAAACCCGGGGGACGGAGCTAGCTGGATCGCTAGCTTCCTGGGCATTTATGAAGGCATACAAGGCCTGTTTCAAGTGGCGACTCAGTGGTTCGCTTCGAGCCGGTTGGTGGAAAGAATCGGTGTATTCGTGACGGCGATGATTTTGCCGGCGGGCATCGCTATACTCGGAGTGCTGACGATAGGAGCCTCTCTGGGCCAGCTAGTATCTGTGTTCATCGGGCTGATATTGCTGAGATTTTTAGACGAACTGCTGCACTACACGCTGTTGGAAACTGTTAGCCCGGTTTTATTTCAACCGATTCCCGACAATATTCGATCGGGCATTCAAACCCTGGTCAACGGTGTAGGCGAACCTTTGTCCACCGGAGTTACAGGAGTCGGCATCCTGATTATGCTGTGGGTGACAGGCACGATACTCCCCCAGCAAGATATAGATGTATTTCACGACCAGCAAAGCTTGATATTTATTGGCGCGATCGTAATATTGGCCCTAGTGTGGGTGTTTGTGGTCTGGCTGATCCGCTCTCAATACGTGGGTTTGTTGGTCAAAAGTGCAGAACGGGGGCGCTTGGGCGTCACAGACGTTGACCTCAAAGCTCTCAAGCGCGCAGTGGTGGAAACTCTACAAAAGCCGGGGGGCGAAGATGAAAAGCGCTCTTGCATAGAACTCCTGACGCAAATTGACCCCAAAAATGTCGGAGAAGTTCTGGCTCCCATCCTCGATTCGCTGTCCCCAGGTTTGCAGCGCCAGAGCTTGGAAACGATGCTGCAACACCCGAACCCCGCATATTTAGAAGCTGTCCGCGCACTTTCGCAGCAATCCTTGCCGCCGGAGGTGCTGGCTTTGGCTTTGCGCTACATCTGGCTGACGGAAGCTGAACCGAATATTGAGAGCTTGCGGCCTTACTTGCAGCCGACGGTCGATCCGGTGGTGCGGGGTACGGCGGCTGCTTTAATTATGAGAAGGGGCGATCGCCTGCAAAAGGCAGAGGCTACTAACACGCTGCGCCAAATGCTGACGCACAAACAAGAGCGGGAACGTGTTATGGGGACGCGGGCTCTGGGAGAGGCTGATTATTTGCAAGGACTGCGGCTGTACATCCCCAATCTGTTGCAAGATGAATCTCTGCGAGTGCGCTGTGCTCTGTTAGACGTGATTTCGTCTACTCATTCGGAAGAATATTATCCTTCGCTGCTGCGCGGACTCGGTTACAAATCGACTAGGGAAGCGGCTTTGCAGGCTATAGTCAAACTTCACAACGATGCCATTCCTTTGCTCGTGTATTTGGCTGAGGATATCCACAAGTCGGATTTGGTCAGGTTGCAAGCTTGGACGGCTCTGGGTCAAATTGGGACAAATGAGGCGATCGACATTTTGGTGAGCAATTTGATGACGACTTGGGGCACGACCAGGCGCAACATCCTTCGCATCCTGTTGAAAATGCCTTCGGAAGCGGGGATAGAAGGGGTTCTAGACCGCATCGGCCGTAGCGGCTTGGAAACTCTTATCGAACAGGAGTTAATGTTTATCGGTCAAATTTATGCAGGTCTGGTAGATTTGTCTGGGGTAACAAGCTACGGCAATTTGTCGGGGGGTGCTAACAGCACTGGGGCACATGGGGGCGATACGGCTCAATTGTTGCAGCGTGCTCTGGCGGGGTTGGAAGCGGACGCTAAGGATCGGTGTTTTTTGCTGATGAAGTTTCTTTATCCGCTGGACACAGTACAAGCGGCTGCTTTCAACATCGCTTCTGGCCAACCTTCTTTGCTTGCTAGGGGATTGGAAATTCTCGACAATACTGTGGATATAGCTAGGAAGCGATCGCTCATCAATTTGTTAGATCAACACTCGGAAAGAGAAAAATTGAGCAACCTCTCGGAATTGATGGTTTACAAACCTCTAGCCCCTAGCGATCGTTTGCGCCGCTTGCTAGAATTGCGCCACTTCCTTTCGGATTGGGCCTTGGCCTGCTGCTTTCACTTGGCGAGAGAAGCGCGCTGGAGTCTGACGGCTCAACAAACTCTTGTCTGTCTGCAGCACCCGACGGGTTTTGTCCGCGAAGCAGTGTTAGCCTATTTGAAAATAGCCTCGCCCCGGGCTTTGGTCGAATTGTTGCCCAGGCTGCAAAATGACCCCGATAATTTGGTATCCGCTCAAGTTGAAGAGATGATGGCAGAGTTGGGTGCTGGGGGAAAAAGGTAAAGAAGGAAGAAGGAAGTTCGGCAACGGATTCTGTAACGGATGTAACGGATGTAACGGATGTCGGGAAGAGGGAAGAGGGAAGAGGGAACAAAAAGAAACTATGCCCAATGCCCAATGCCCAATGCCCAATGCCCAATGCCCAATGCCCAATGCCCAATGCCTCTTCCTTTGTTTAAGTTTAAATTAATCATTGCATCTCATTATGTTAACCAGCGTCGAACGCCTATTGTTTGTGAGGGAGGTTCCGATTTTTAAGGAACTGCGGGATGATTTTCTCGTGCGTCTAGCATCGGTAATGGATGAACTTTCGTTTCCTTCTAAGCACAGGATTTTTACGGAAGGACAAGAAGGTCGATCTCTCTATATTTTGGTATCGGGAACGGTGCGCGTGCATATAGGCGATCGGGATTTGGCACAGTTGAAAGCGGGGGCTTGTTTCGGGGAAATGTCGCTGTTTGATGCAGAACCTCGATCGGCTTCTATTTCTACTCTCGAACAATCCGAGTGTTTGATGCTGACTCAAATGCAGCTATATGATGCGATTGATGAAACGCCGGGAATTGCGGTGAATATTATTCGCTTGCTGTCGCGCCGGATTCGGGAGTTGAATCAAAAGTTGAATGCTAAAGAGGCAATTATGCCTCCTACAGAGACTGTGAGAGTTCCTGAGATGCGATGAAATTGGGGAATTGGGAATTAATTGTGTTTTTAGTCGATCGGTAATTCTGCACAATTTATCTTCTGTAAGGTGCCAATAGCGCACAATTTTTCTGGCTAGTGTCCGCTATTGGCACCTTATACTAGATTCACAAAAAAATGTAACTATAGACAACCCCCAAACCAGAATATTCATCAGTCATAGCCAATCTAAAATCTAAAATCTAAAATCTAAAATCTAAAATTTAAAATCTAAAATGGCATGACTATCGCCAATAAGGCCGGCCCTTCCAAAAAACTCCCACCGTAACTCCGATTAGTGCAGCTTCCGATAAACTTGCTAATAAAGGAGGGATGGGTAGGAATGACTTTAACACCAAACCCAAGAGTACGCAGAAAACTAAAACCCACAAACTAATTCGGTTGAGCAAAAATTGTTGTTGCCAATACTCTAAAAAGTACACTGCTAAAGCTCCCATTCCCAGTGCAGCAGCGAAAGGTATCAATGTCCCCAGGGAGGAACCGTAAAGAAGCGTCACGACGTTGCGGATTGGTCGGGATTGCGTGAAACCCCAGGCTAAAAATAACTCCAATCCAATCACGATTGAATTGACGAGGGCGGCAATTTGCAGCATTTCTCGCCAAGGTAAAAGTTTTAAGCGCCGCAGAAAATTACTCACGATCGGCAGATTAGGTAGGTTGCTTTGATTTTATAACACTTTTGCCATGACGATCGACCTTTGATGACAATTTGTGAAGTAAAATAAAGATATAGAGCTGTCTCTTGACAAATTCACCCAGAGTAGCTGCCTATTAGTTGTTGGAACCGTGAAAGGAAAAAAGTTATGGTGGAGAACACTGTCGATTGTGCTGTAGCTTGCGTCAATGGCTGCGTTCTGGGCGACAAGTGCCCGAAGCGGGAATACGCAGAAGCAACGTCCCAGTTTATTGAAAATACTTCTCTGGATAAAATGCTAGAAATAGCAGAGGAAGCGGTGAGAAGGAAACGCACGGAACCCCCCAAATGGATAATTCCTGATTTTCCCGAATAGAATTAACATCCCCATTAAAAAGCGATCGCCCGTTGCAAAAGGGCGATCGCTTTTTGTATTCCCAATGAAATAGCCGATCGTAATCCATATATTTCCTGGGATAGAAGCTTTTAGCTTAAATAGCAATTATGATGCCACTTAATGACATCAATTGGCAATAACTAAAAATAATTCAGCTCAAGCGAAAGTCGGACACTTTTAATTTAATTGAGTTCAAAAACCAACAGGAGCAAGTCTCGTGGCACAGCAAAAGGAACGCAACGCAAAAACAACAAGAGATGGTGATAATTTGGGCGAATTGCCTCAAGAAATTACCGAATCTTACGGTACTGGCGTCATCGATCAACCGGGATTGAGCCAAGACGACATAACAATTTTGCAGGACAGCAGTTCAGAAGACTCTTCCACCAGTTCCCGAATCGGTGGCGAGGAGGGCGATCCTGCTGCGGAACAAGAAAGTGCCACTGGCGAGCAATCGGTGGGCGGAACCACGCCTACTCCCGACCTGGATATTGTTGACGAACTCGGAGCCGCTGCGGGCATAGAAATGCCCGATGGCGCTATTTTGAACACAACAAATATGCTTGAACATCGAGATGAAAGTCGCTGGGAATTAGATCCGAGTTCTGCGGAAGATTATCAGGAACGACCGGATTTTTAGGTCAATTTTTTACCAGAAAATAGGTAGTATAATAGGAGCGGGTTCACCAGTATCCATACTTCATATCCCAAGTATTTGTAAATCCGCCCCTCCTCACTTTTGCTCTCGCAGCACATATCCAACTCCCCGAACAGTATGCAGCCGACGTTTTGAGTTAAGCTGTTCTGCATTTAAATTGGATGTCAAAAAATAATCAAACTATTGTGGGGTGGGCGTCCCGCCCGCCCTGAACCTACAATTTAAATGCGCGACAGCTTACTTGCTTCTAACTTAATCCGTAACGCACGAATATACACTTTAATAATGTTTGGCTCACCCATAAAATCGTAACCCCAGATTTTTTATAAAATTGGCTCGCGGGTAATGACTTCCCGGTAATTTCGTAGCATAAATAATAACAAATTAAACTATTTTTTAGTGTACCAATTAGTTAATTAATTCTATAAATTAAAGGGGTTAAACCCTTAAAAATTAGGTCTTCAAATTATAACTTATCCGGGTAATTTGGTTGAGTTCGGCGCCGACGTGTTTTCACTCTCGCGAAGAGTTATTCCATAATGAAAGGCTAGTAAGATATAGGTTCAAAGCGATGCAGGGAATTAGTGGCTAACCGCCACGGACATTACCACCAGCAGTTTTCGTTTACCTGAGAACAAGGTAATTGTAATTGCTCCATTGCGTAATTGAGAAACCTGTAGCTCGCCCAATTGACAACTGCTATATTTTCTGATTTATCAACATTTCCGGTGAGTTACCCTTCATAAAGCGTGTTTGTAGTCAGGACTTCAGTTATCTCTAGGCAGATGAACAATTACTATGAGTCCTGACTACAAACTTACTGTGGTTAGATTGCCGGATATGATATTATGTATGGCAAAAACCGGGTTGATGAAGCCAACCCTCCTCAACAAAAAGGTTATTTATGGAATTTAAAGATTTTCTGGGTTTGCTGCATCCTATTTTAGCTGTAGCGATTGTTTTTCCTATGCTTGGTGTTGTTCTCAATATGGGGTGGCAAACCATGCAGCGTCGGAAGCAAATTGCGATCGACACCAAGAGCAAAATTCCACCTGTAGTCGGTTCAGAACACGTCAAAGCAGGTCGAATGCTGTCAGGTTCTGTGGTAGGAGTGACGTTGGTGGGTCTAGCCTACCCGATTTTTGAGCATATTTTGAGCAAGGATGTTTGGAGCAAAAACTCCTTTCAGGTCATTTTCATTGCCCTGATGTTTGTTGCAACTGTCGCCTCTTTGGTGATGCTATATCGAGCGACACCCGCTTTATGGCGCGGCATATTTGCGACCCTAACAGGTACTGGTTTGGTGATTCTTGGCACTCAAGATGGCGTTTATCGGCGAACCAATGAATGGTATTGGTCTCACTACTACATTGGCATCACCGCTGCGCTAATTATGGTTTTCTCCCTTGCCATCATTGAAGACATTTACAAAGACCGTTCAAATCGCTGGCGCACTATCCATGTAGTATTGAATTCGATCGCTGTGCTGCTCTTTCTGGGACAGGGAATGACCGGAACCAGGGATTTATTAGAAATTCCTCTGAACTGGCAGAAACCTTATATTTATACCTGTGATTTCACCAATAAGACCTGCCCAAAGCCGTGAGCGATCGCATTACTTAGAGATTCAAGTCTAAAATTAGTAGAAATTAGAAGGGCGGGACACCCCACAAGCAATTTGATGTATTGTGGAACAGGCATCTTGCCTGTTCTTGAGAGGTGATGTATTGTGGAACAGGCATCTTGCCTGTTCTTGAGATGTGATGTATTGTGGAACAAGCATCTTGCCTGTTCTGGAGATGTGATGTATTGTGGAACAGGCATCTTGCCTGTTCTTGAGATGAGAATGGTGCAATATCTCAGTCACTACTAATCAGTCATAAATCTTAATCATTGCGAGTCAAACCCTGAAGGCTAACTTGCAAAATCGACAAACCCAAAATTAGCAAAAACAAAACCAGCCCGATCGTACAAGCATAGCCAATTTCCAAATCCTTAAAAGCCCGTTCGTAAAGATAATAAACAACCGTCTTAGAACTATTGCGAGGCCCGCCCTGAGTCATAATATAAACTTCTTCAAAAACCTTAGTAGCAGAAATTGCCGAAATTACCGCCACTAAAACTAAATAAGGCTTCATCAGCGGCACAGTAATATCCCAGTGCTTGCCCAAACCATCAGAACCATCAATAGCAGCCGCCTCATAAAGTTCTGCCGGAATAGCTTGCAGCCCTGCCAAATAAATCACCATGTAATAGCCCAATCCTTTCCAGATAGTAACCGCCATGACGCTAAAGATTGCTAACTTCGGATTAGCCAGCCAAGAAACAGGAGGTAAACCCAACAATTCCCCCAACTGATTCAGCAATCCAGTCTCAGCAAACAGCCACTTCCAAGCAATCCCGGCGACAACCATTGAAATCACCGCCGGCGTGTAGTAGGCTGCACGAAACCAGTTCATCCCCTTAAGTTTTTGATTGCACAAAATCGCCATTCCCAACGGTAGAACAACCAATACAGGCACAACGCAGGTCAGATATAGCAGGGTATTCGTCAAAGTTTGCCAGAATGTGCGATCGCCCGACAACCTGTAAAAATTCTTCAACCCCACCCACTGCGGCATTTGAGTTAAATCATATTCGTAGTTGGTAAAACTCAAATAAAAAGCTTGCACCGCCGGCCACAAAACAGTCAAACTCAAAATAAATAAAGCCGGAAGTAAAAACAAATAAGGAGTCAGGTTTTGTCGCAAAAAAGTCAAAGGCATAAATTAGTTATTAGTTATTAGTTATTAGTTATTACTCGTTCCCAGCCCGAGCCTGGGAACCAGTTATTTCTTAGTCTGCGGAGGCAGACTTGGTTTGTGTAGACGCGGTTTCAACCGCCGAGTAATAAGGGATTAACACTTATTTAACTCCCGAAAACAAACCCTGCCAGTCTCCGGGAGAACTAGCATTGTCCCCCTCTTTTACCTCAAAAGTAACGTTGCAAGCTTGAGGTTGTTCCAAAGCCTCCACGCACAATTCTGCAATATCTTCCCGACTGACTTTGCCCCTAATATTGTCTCCTTGCTCAAATATTAAAGCTTTGCCTCCCGGTTCTTCAGTCAAAGCGCAAGGTCTGACCACAGTATAAGGTATGCCGCTCGATCGCACGCAATCTTCCCCTTTCAACTTCCAAGTCAAAATCCCCCCCAACATATCATTCATCCTGACAGCCGGCGGTTCTTCTTCCAAGTTAATTCCAGGGCGGCCAGGGCGGGTAACTCCTGCCGAACTCACCATCACAAATCGCGGCAAAGTCTGTCCCCCATCAGCTTTAATAGATTCTAACTCCAGTTGAAAAAGACCCGGTGTAAATTTCGGGTTGAGCGCGCCATCATATTCAAACTTGCTCAACATTAACTGAAAAGAAAAAATAGTGCTGGCATCAAATTTAGAGCCATCCTTAACAGTTTTCGCGCGGAATACTGGGATTAATTGGTCAAAAGGAACAGTGATAGTAATCCAGATATTGTAAACAGTATCAAACGAATAGCAATAGCCAATTCCATCCCATTTAGCTTCGTTGCGAACAATCAACTTGTAGCGCTTGCCGTCCCCTTTGACACGTAGTTGGAGGCCACTAAATCCTGCGAGATTGAGCGGAGTATCAAAGTTGCGGGTACGCACCGAAGCAAAGCCGCCCGAGTTGGCAGTAGAAACATTGCCTGTGAATAAAGCAGTATTGTCTGTCAGCCGAATCGAACTTTCGCTGGTGCCGCCCATCACGATGTCGTCGAGGGCTCCCCAAGTTTCTTTTAAATCTTGGCTGGGTTTTGTGAAGTCAAAAATTATTTTTTCGCCTGCTTGAATTAGCTGGCGGCGAACAGCTTGCACTAAATTATTGAGGCCTTTGTATTCCACGATTTCGGGAACATCGACAACTTCCGGCATATAAAATTTGATGCCTTGATAGTATTTTTCCCTGGTGGGGGTGTCTCCTTCTACCGGTTGAACTTTCGTGCCGGTGCAGCAGATAACTGCTTCTATGCCCTCGGTTACTAACGGTGTTAGGGTTTCTGGCAGAGTGATATCTCCTTCGACTAACTCGACATTTTGGCCGAGAATTTCTGTTGCTCTTTTGGTATCTCTGACGAGAGCTCGCACTCTATATCCCCGCTGTTGCAGCCGCTTGACAACTCGCTTCCCGACGCCGCCGGTAGCACCGGCTACCAGTATTAGTTTGGGTTGGTCTTTTTTAGTTTTGCTGCTGCTTCCAAAGAGTTGTTGCAGCCAGCTAATGCTGCCAATGAAGGGAATGACGCCGAAATAAGCCAAGGTTTGGAGAAACCGGCCGGCATCCCATTGGGCGGTTTTTTTTTCAGTCATATTAGCTTCCTCTGAATTGGCTCAAATCTACTTAGCTGCTTTTGTATTTTAATCGAATTTTCGATTTTTGAATTTGGGCGATTTCCTCGCCTACCCTTCGGGAACCCCTGCGGGAAGATAGCTTCGCTTGCGCGGACTTTTTTTCACTTGACAATGGGTTGGGGATGAGTTTGGCTTAAGGGAATCTCAATAATCAACTCGGTTCCCTCTCCGGGGGCGGAAATGCAAGTCAATTTGCCACCGTGTTGTTCTACCGCAATTTCGTGGCTAATCGCCAAACCTATCCCCGCACCTTTGCCCACCTGTTTTGTGGTAAAAAACGGCTCAAAAATTTTCTGGCAAACTTTTTCTTCCATGCCCCAACCGTTGTCCTTGATCCGAACTGCTACGGCTTTTCCTCCCGGACAAATTTCAGTCACAATCCGAATTTGTCCGCACGTCACTGGCTCTTCTTCGCCCCCGCAGTGCGACGATAAATTATTGTTGACAAAGGCCTCTTCGAGAGCATCAATTGCATTTGTCAGTACATTCATAAATACTTGGTTGATTTGAACTGCGTAACACTCAACCAAAGGCAGAGAGCCATATTCTTTGATGAGATGAATTGCTGGGCGATCGGGCTTCGGTTTGAGTCGGTTGCTCAAAATCAACAAAGCGCTGTCCAATCCGTCGTGAATGTCAACTGGTTTAATCTCTGCTTCGTCAATTCTAGAGAAATTTCGCAGCGACTGAACTATCTCGCGGATGCGGTTAGCTCCTACTTTCATTGAGCCCAGCAACTTCGGTAAGTCTTCAACTATGAACTCTAATTCTACTGCTTCTATTTGTGCTTGAACTTCTGGCGAAGGCGACGGATAGTGCTGCTCGTAAAGCTGCAATAAATTAATCATTTTTTGACTGTATTCATTAGCATAGCTAAGATTGCCGTAGATGAAGTTAATCGGGTTAGTGACTTCATAAGCTACCGCCGCCACCAACTGTCCCAAACTTGACATTCTTTCGCTTTGCACCAATTGAGTTTGCGCCCGCTTAAGCTCGGACATCGCTGTTTTTAAATTAGCAGTTTTTTCTCGTTCTCTGGCGACTGATGCTTCTAGTGCTGTATTTAATTTTTCGAGTTTGTCGGCTTGGCGTAGCACTATATTAATCATTGCTTTTTTCAGTTCCAATGCAGCGTCTATTTCGCATTGTTTCCAAGGCAACGATTTGTACCTCACATTTTCCTTCCACAGCTCGAAGGATTTCCTAGGAGACAGTCGAGGGTGGCCCTCTTCATCTTTTTCAACTGGTTTGTTGGGGTTGCCTGCCCAATTTACGGTCTTAATTACTTCCGGGCGAAACCACAAAACGTAGATTTTCTGAGTCGGGGATATTGCTATGGCCAAACACCCGCTGGCCGTGTCTTTAAATTCCTCAGCTTCTGGATAGCATTTGGTCAGCGAGTCTGTAGAAAAAATTTCTTTGTTTAGGTGATTTTGCACCCACTGAGTTAAGTATTTGAGCGCTTCTCCCTGGGGTGTTTGCCCGACTCGATAGCAATTGTCTCCAAATACTATTGCTGCTCCCTGGGCGTTGACTGCTTCTAGCAAATTATGCTGACATTTAACTAAGACTTGTGACAAGTTTTCGGAGGTGGATATGTCTTCAAAAATCTTGGTGAGAATAGATTTTAAGTGTAGTTGATAGTCGTAGTCTTCGTTTCCTTCTTTTGATTGCAGTTCTAAGGACATTACTTGCCCGATAAATTCGCAGGCGGCACGCAATTCATAGTTGAGGTATTTTGGTGTATAGTTGTGGCAAGCAATCAATCCCCACAGTTTTTTGTCTTTGATTAACGAGATTGACATCGAAGCTGCAACGCCCATATTTTGCAGGTATTCTATGTGAATGGGAGAAACGCTTCTCAACACGCTGAAACTCAGGTCGAGGGGCTGGGTGGTAAGAGCATGGTTTCCTGAAACAAGGGGGACTGGTTGATAATTAATATCTGGGATTAACCTCAGCCAATTTAACGCATACAGTTGTCTGGCTTGTTTGGGAATATCTGAGCTGGGGTAGTTTAATCCTAAGAAAGGACTCAGCATTTCTGCTTTGTCTTCAGCGATCACAGCCCCGTTGCCTTCGTGGTCAAATTGATAGACCATAACTCTATCAAAACCAGATATTTTCCTGACTTCTTCTACAGTCAGTTGGCATAATTCTTTGAGATTTTTAGCACTTTGAATTTTGCTAACAGTGGCTCTTACTGAATGATAAAAGCTAAAAACCGAAATATTTTCTTGGCTGGTAGCTAATTCTAACTCGACAATCAAAACTCCTTCTACTCTGTGAAGGATGCAGTCAAATTCTAAAGATTTACCTGCTTTATGAACAGAGAGTTTAATGGGATTGACTGTTTTTAAGTTTTCATTCCGCAAACAGGCATTGAGTTTTTCTAGTTGAACTCTATCGAATAATAAGCTCAAATCTTGACCGATCGCACTTTCCGGCTCTACTCCTAACAAATCTTGCGTATTTTCACTGACTTGCAGTATTTCTAGTTCAGGTTCTCGTACAACAAGTAGCACCCCGTGTGGCTGAATGTGCCCCGATATGTGAATCGGTTCTCTGTCGCAGTTTGTCAAGTCAACTTCTTCGAGCGCGGGAATTGTGATTTGTAGATCCATTTTCTTTGTCTTCCGCTGTAAAATTTCTAGAGGGTTCTATTGATTTGAGATTTGAGAGCAAATTGGCTTTTCCATAATAATCTCATATTGTTCGATCGCATAACGGCTCGCTCCCTTGACGGACACTGAGAATCCATCATCCGAGAATCAGCGAATCAAAAATGATTGAGTCGAAAATCAGCCTGCCGTATGTGTTGCTGTTCTAGCAGCCTCAGCCTTCTAGAAATTTTACAGACTTGGCTCTTCTATACTATCGCTTCCCGATGTTAATTATCACAGCTATTTTTGCCATTCTTCCAGTATGTTTAATAATTTCCCCAAACTTTAATATTTGTGGTAAAATTTTTCCTGCTGGAAAAGGGGGAGAGAAAGGGAGCATCTCAATGAAAGCAGCCCTCCGCTAGAAATTGGAGTTAGGAGTCAGGAGTCAGGAGTCAGGAGAAAAGAGTCAGAAGGAAGAAGTCAGGCGCCAGAAGAAGTGTTTGTACAAATATGAGATGCTCCCGAGAGAAATGCGTCTCCAGAGCGGCCTACTTACTGAAATATTAAGTTAAGGTAAGGGTGACAATATCTGAAAGTCAAGTCACGCTAAGCTCTTTAAGTATACCCAACAGGCCCGACAATTAGACTGATGATCGACTTCAATACAGTTACTGAATTTTCTCATACCTACTGCATAGCTATCTGTGCCTTTTTAGTTCCGGCAAACTTGCTGAATACTTTGCTGACAGCGATTTTGACAGGACTAAACCGACCTCGAATGCAAATTTGGGCGTCTGTGGGTGTGGCCAGCCTTTGGGCTACAGCAATGATATTTCACGTTTTTACCTGGTTCGCGATCGGGGTAGTAATGCCTCCGACATACATCTTGCTAGTTATGGCAATCACTTGTCTGACAATCAATGTCTGGGCGATCGCTCATCCTGCAAGCATGATGCAATTAATTCGAGTTGCGGTATCAGTGGTTAGGGGAGGTTTCAGAAGGAAGAAGGATTTAGTTGTCTAAGAGACAAATATCTCGTTATCTAGCAACTCAAAAAGAATTTGGAGGGGGTAATGTGAAAAGTTTCAGGGAAAATATTGGTTTCTGAATAGTTTTTCGGGTGGCCAATCGTGCTTCCGAGGGCTGAGTTTTCAGCGGTTATTCCGGTTCGCGATCGCGACAATCTTCTGTTTCCGGGCCGCGGGGATGGATCGTGCAGTTGAGCAGGTAGCCGCCGTCGCTTCTGCCGTAATAGTAGCGGCATCCGATGCAAATTGCGGGAGGTTCGATCGCACTTTGGTAAACCGGATAATCCGCAGTTGCCAGCAGCGAAAAGTCGCGCTGCGTCTGAACATTCCCGATAATAGCACCGGATAGTTCGACAGCTTGGCGGATGTTTTCGATCCTGGTGTAAGGCGGCAGGTAAATGTCAACACAAAGGCGTAGGCCCTGGCTATCCTGTTCGTGGCGGGTAATAGTGCCTCCGAGCAAACCGACGCGCGAAGCGATAGCCGAGGAAAATTCGCTCAGGGAGGTGCAGTAACCGGAGAAAACGTGAATATGTTCGTCCGTAGTAGCTCTCACCGTCAGGCGAGTGGGAATTCGGACTCTCAGGTAAGCGTCGAGTTCGTCAAAAACCGGTTCGGCGAGGGAGAGCATTTGGCTTGCGTCTTCGTGGTTGAGCCCAAAACCCTTAGAAACCTTGGACACGAGGGCTGCTAAAATATCAAAAACTTCGGTTAAGAGCGATTGTAGCCTGCTATCAATGGCGATCGGACATTCTCTCAGCAGCTTTAAATAATCCTCCAAACGATGAGCAATGCGCTGAATGCTGCTAAATCCGAGCATAGCTGCTCCCCCTTTAATCGAGTGCGAGGCTCGGATGAGCTGGTGTATTCTTTGGGGAGCTGGCACGGTGTTTTGCAGGTCCTGCAAGCCTGGTTCGATAATTTGGATCTGTTCTGTGGCTTCTTCGATAAAGTAGCCGATGATCCGCTGTAGTTGTTCTGGCAGCATAATTTTATTCTCCGAAAGGCACCCTAGGAGCGGTTGACTGTTGTCAGTTGACTGTTGTCAGTTGACTGTTGTCATTAATCAGACATTTGATAGTTGGGAACCGATATTTAACTGACGAGTTATTTTTGTTTTTAAGCCCTAATTTGTTTTATTCTGACTCACGGCAACTGTAGTGGCAATGTCGAAAACTGTTAACTCTTAACTGTTGACAGTAATTTTTTTGGCTCCGACGGTAGCGGTTGCTACCCCCAACAGCAGCACCGCAGCACCTACGAGTACCGCCGGCGCCGGCATTTCCCCAAACAGCAAATAACCCAACCAACTCGCCGCCACCGGTTCAAACAGGATAGCAAGAGTTACCAGAGTTGGGGAAATCTGCATTACAGCCCAGTTCAAAATGGTGTGGCCGACTAACTGAGGCACAGCGGCCGTTAACAAAATATAAAAATATACAATGTGGGGGTAATTAGTATAAGTAGTGCCGAAGGCGAAGGGGAGAGGGAGCAGGACGATCGCAGCCACAGTATAGGCGATCGCGATATAGCCGCCAATTCCCAGCCCCCGCCGCTGAGCTTCCCGGCCCAGCAGCAAATACAAGCTAACAGCCCAGGAACCAGCCAGAGCAAGGAAATCGCCTAGCAGTTGGCTGCTGCCAGCATTAGCTGCGCCCGCACTTCCCAGAGCGATCGCCATTCCCCCAATCAGGGCTATAGTAATGCCAGCGATCGACAGTTTGCTGAGTTTTTCCCCGAACCAGAAGCGCGACAAAAGCGCTACCCAGACAGGATTAGTGGTGACGAGAGCAGTCGAGGCGGCGATCGAAGTATAAGAAAGTGAGGTTATCCAGAGGGCAAAGTGCAGGGCGAGACACAAACCCGCAGTAGCAGCATAGCGCCGAGCTCCCGGTTGCAGGGCGTTCCACTGAATTTTCCGCCAAGCCGGAAGCAGAATTAAAGCAGATAAAGTCAGACGAGAGGCCGCGAGCACCAGACTGAAACCCAAACCGCCCGCCCCTGCTGAAAAGTTAGCCAGCCGAATTAAGATGGAGGAAGTTGAGACGGCTAAAACGCCGATAATTAACACTAGGGCGATCGACCAATTCGGCGTTTGTTTCGGAAGATTCATTTTTTAGACATTGGGCATTGGCCAAACAGGGCATTGGGCATTGGCCAAACAGGGCATTGGCCAAACAGGGCATTGGGCATTGGGAAAATTTATATAGCAATTTTTACATAATGCTGAACACTTTCTGAAGACTTTCTCTTCCCTTCTCTTCCCTTCTCTTCCTTCGCGTCTTCGTGGTTCGTTAAAAAAAAACCGATCGCCCTTCTTAAAAAATTCCCATATCCAAGAAATATTAATGTATAGTAGGGGCAGGGCGGGTTTATGAAATTGTATATTACGGGCAATTATTGTTTGCGAACCCGCCCTACAAAATTCAACATCAAACAAGTCCGAATCATCTCGTTTCCGGTTGCATCGGTATTATTCAAACAGTTAACAGTCAACCGTCAACAGTCAACAGTCAACACTCATTCCGGTTCAGCCGGAATTGATATTACAATTTATAACTATCTATGGCTCCGACAGTTTTGATTACAGGCGCTTCTCAAGGAAGCGGCAAAGCAACAGCAATTTTATTTGCAAGTAAAGGTTACGATGTAGTTATGGTAGCTCGCCAGCCAGAGAGATTGGCAGCAGCAGCGGCCCAAGTGCAGCGAGAAGGCACTTCCGCTGTAGCTATTCCGGGGGATGTGGGCGACATTCAACAAGTGCGGGCGATCGTCCAAAAAGCCCTAGATGCCTGCGGCCACATCGATGTTTTAGTTAACAATGCTGGCATTTGTCTCACGGGGGCGATCGAGCACACTACCTCCGAAGACTGGCAGCAATTAATGAATACCAATTTTTGGGGCTGCGTTAACACAATTCAAGAAATGTTGCCACATTTTTTGGAACGAAAAACAGGGACAATAGTCAATGTTGGTTCCATTGGCGGCAAAATGCCTTTGCCTCAAATGACTGCTTATTGCGCCAGCAAATATGCAGTAACCGGTTTAACAGAAACTTTGCGATTGGAATTAGCGCCTCAAGGTATTCACGTTTGCGCCGTGCATCCGGGCCTGATTAACAGCGATTTTTTAGAAAGAGCTCAATTTCGCGATCGAGACGAACCCGCAGTCGAATCGCGCCGCCAGCAAATGAGCAAAATGCTGAAATCTGAGTGGGCAACTCAGCCCGAAGATATTGCTAAAGCTATCTGGGATGCTGTGAAAAATCAGCGTGCAGAAGTTACCGTCGGCCCTGCTTTTGTAGCGTCGGAAGCTTATCGTTTGTTCCCCGGTTTGATGCAGTGGGCAATGGAAAAGGGCAAGCTGTGAGACTTATTGGTAATTGCTAATTGGTAATTGCTAATTGGTAAGGTGCGCCATAAGCACCAGACAAATTATTAGTAACGCGCATCAGTCCTAGGGATCTGTTCACCTGAATATATACAACTAAAGAAAGAGACTGTGAAAGCCGCCCGAACACTATAATAATGGCAAACAAACCAGGACATACACCATGCAAATCAAAGCACTTGCAGTTACAAAAACAGGCGGATTGCTTGAAGAATACAAATTCGATGTCGCCCCTCCAAAAGTACATGAATGTATTATAAAAGTGTTAAGCTGCGGCATTTGTCACTCTGACTTGCACATGATTGACAATGACTGGGGTCAATCAAAATATCCCCTCGTTCCGGGCCACGAAGTTATCGGAGAAGTGGCAGAAATAGGGCCGCAAGTGACTCATTTAAAAGTGGGCGATCGCGTTGGTGTCGGCTGGCAACGGTCGTCTTGTTTGCAGTGCCGCGACTGCTTGCGCGGTAACGAAAATCTCTGCGATGAAAACCAGGGATTAATTGTTACAGGCCCGGGCGGTTTTGCCGATTATTTGATGGTAGATTCCCGCTTTGCTTTTCCTATTCCCAAAGGCATCGATTCCAACGTAGCGGGGCCGCTGTTGTGCGGCGGAATTACAGTTTACGCCGGTTTGCGAAATGCAGGGATGAGTTCCGGGCAAGAAATTGGCATTCTCGGCATCGGCGGTTTGGGACACATGGCGGTGCAATTTGCGAAAAAATTAGGAAACCGCGTTACAGTTTTTACTACTTCCCAAGATAAGGCAGAATTTGCACATAAAATGGGGGCGGACGAAGCTATTGTAGTAGGAAAAGGCGAAATTCCTCAAGCCCCCAGCAGCAAATTAGATATTTTGTTGAGCACTGTTCCTGCTTCTTTAGATTGGGTTCCGTACATTGATTTTCTCGATTCTAACGGTGCGCTTGCTTTTGTGGGAGTTCCCGACGAACCTTTGAGCATTCCGTTATTTTCGCTGCTGATGAAGCAACGCCGAATTGTGAGTTCTCTCATCGGCGGTCGCGCTATGATTAATGAAATGCTGGCAATTGCAGAGAAGTTTGAGATTGAGCCGATTGTCGAAGTTTTTGCGATCGCACAAGCGAATGAAGCAATTCAGAAAGTCCGGGACAATCAAGTGCGCTATCGCGCAGTTTTGACGGTGAGTTAGATAATGGGTAATGGGTAAGGTGCGCCTAGCGCACCCTACTAGAGATATATAAGCAACGAATTAAAGCAAAGAATTAGCATTAATAAAACGGCCGTTTAAATCGGCTGGGGTCACATTCAAAACAGTACCCAACAAAGCATTAGTAAAACCGAATCTAATATTAGTAGCTTCCACACGGCCGTTGCCATCGGGATCGAGACTTCGCTGGGAGATGCCGCCCTTGGCTAATAAGCTAGTTCCACCGGCTATACTTGCAGGATCGATCAGCAGCAGTCTCGGATCGTTCAAGCTATAACTTACCTCTTCCAAGGAGATATTGCTGCTGGTAAATGCCACACTAATTCCAATCGAATCGCTAGACTTATCAAAATCCACAATTACCGCGTCAGGAACTTCAATTCCAACTACTCGGATTCCCGCTTGATCGACTCTAAAAACAAATACATCGCTCCCCCCACCACCTTGGTAAATATCCACATCTCTGTCGCCAATTAAAGTATCATTACCGTCACCGCCCACTAACAAATCAACGCCTTGTCCTCCGCGCAACAAATCATTTCCCGCACCCCCATCTAGGAAATCGCTATTTCTATCTCCTGTCAAGAAATCGTCGCCAGTTTCTCCCAAAACATCGTCATCATCTTTGCCGGCGTAAATAGAATCATTGCCGACACCGCCTAACAGACTGTCTTTACCATCGTTGCCGAAAATCCGTTCTACATCTGACGAGCCCCTGACAGTATCATTGCCGCCCAGCATCCAAAGTCCCCCAGGAAAACTAGCAAGCTGTCCTGGTGCAAGTGTAATATTTTCAGGAGAATTGTCTCCTACCAAACGAGAGATGCCTGAATTATCTGGTGTGAGTACCATATTTGTAAACTTGATGCGATGTGAGCATGGATATTGTGCAATATTCTACAGCTTATTAGGGTGCGCCAGAACACAGTTACTTCCTCACTCGCGATCGAGCAATCGCTGGCGCACCCTACTAGATAGCTCGATCGCTCCATCTTGGCACAAGCCTGATGGAAATACCCTAGATTAAAATAAAAGTTAAAATTTGAGCCGATGCCAATTATCTTAGTTGAAGACTTGAGCAAAGTTTATCCGGTAGCGATTAAAGAACCGGGGCTTAAAGGAACAGTGCGACACTTTTTTAGTCGCACTTACCGCAATATCAAAGCAGTTGAGGGCGTTTCTTTCAGTATTGAACCGGGGGAAGTCGTGGGGTTTCTCGGTGCTAACGGTGCGGGCAAAACTACTACGCTGAAAATGCTGACGGGTTTGATTTATCCGTCTGCGGGTACGGTGAGTGTGTGCGATCGTACTCCTTTCCGTCGGGAAGCAGATTTTCTGCAAAAAATCACCTTAGTGATGGGGCAGAAACAGCAGTTAATTTGGGATTTACCTGTGCTTGACTCTCTCCGAATTAATGCCGCTGTCTACGGCATTCCCGATACAGATTATCGGCGGCGCGTCGGAGAATTGACCGAAATGCTGTCACTAGAAGGCAAGTTAAATCAGGCGGTGCGAAAGCTGTCTTTAGGCGAACGCATGAAAGCGGAATTGATGGCCGCACTAATGCACCAGCCAGAGGTATTATTTTTAGATGAACCGACTTTAGGTTTGGATATAAACGCACAGTTTAGCGTCAGGCAATTTCTGCGAGAATATAACGAGCGCTATCAAGCAACGGTGTTGTTGACGAGCCATTACATGGCTGACATTACTGCTTTGTGCAAGCGCGTTTTGTTAATCCATGAAGGGCAATTAGTTTATGATGGCAGTTTAGACGGATTGCTCGACAGGTTTGCACCTTATCGGGAAGTTCAGGTAAAATTAGCTAAGCCGCTGGCCAAAGATAGTGCTTTTGCTTACGGGGAGGTAGAATCTATTGAGGGACAATCGGTGCGTTTTTTGGTGAAAAGGGAAGAGCTGACGGTGAGCGTGGCGAAGATTTTGGCGGACTTGGACGTGATAGATTTGACTGTTACCGATCCGCCCATTGAAGAGGTTATTGGTAGAGTTTTTCGCACGGGAAAAGTTTAATGTTTTTGGCTGGCTTCATTCTCCATAACAGGCAATATGCCTGTTCCACTAGAGTTCCAATGTTGTGTGGAACGGGCATCTTGCCCGTTGCTAATACCGAAAAATTGAACAGGCAAGATGCCTGTTCCACTAAAGTTTCAATGTTGTGTGGAACGGGCATCTTGCCCGTTGCTAACACCGAAAAATTGAACAGGCAAGATGCCTGTTCCACTAAAGTTTCAATGTTTTGTGGAACGGGCATCTTGCCCGTTGCTAACACCGAAAAATTAAATCTACAATTGATATGACAAAATCCATCAAAATTGCTAAAACTTTGCTAGTTACCTACTACGCTTATATGCTCGAATATCGGGCAGAGTTGTTTTTGTGGGCGCTGTCGGGAGCTTTGCCGTTTATCTTGATGGGCGTCTGGATGCAGGCGGCCGAAACTGGTCAATTTGGGCTGAATTCGATCGACTTTGCCCGTTATTTTTTAGCGGCTTTCATTGTCAGGCAAACAAATGTAGTTTGGGTGATTTGGGATTTTGAAAAGCAAGTAGTGAAAGGCGAGCTATCTAATAGATTGTTGCAGCCTCTCGATCCCGTATGGCATCACTTTGCATCTCACGTTTCCGAAAGGTTTGCGAGGCTGCCGTTTATATGCGGATTAGTGCTGCTGTTTTTTGCACTTTACCCGCAGGCTTTTTGGCTGCCGAGTTTGGGCAGGTTTTTGCTGTTTTTGTTGGTTATCGTCTTGGCTTTTTGCTTGCGGTTCTTGATACAGTATACCTTTGCGCTGTTTGCTTTTTGGCTGGAAAGGGCAAGTGCGATCGAACAATTCTGGCTTTTAATTTACCTATTTTTATCGGGACTTATCGCGCCGCTACAAGTGTTTCCCGCACCCGTGCGCGAAGTAGTTTTGTGGACGCCGTTTCCTTATTTGATTCATTTTCCCGCTTCAATCTTGATAGGATTACCCGTAGATGTAGGCCGTGGTTTGTTGGTAATGTTGGGTTGGAGTGCGGTGTTTTTTGTGTGGAATCGCTGGCTTTGGCGGCAGGGTTTGAAGCAGTATTCGGGCATGGGAGCTTAAATAATAATTAAAAATTAGAAAACTGTAAGCTGCGTCACAGTAAAAATGTTAATTGTTTTGTCAAAAAGACGTGACGCACCCTACTTAACTGTCGAGTAATATCATGTCTGATCGATTGACCATAATATCCCGGCCGGGCGGGTTTTTGAGATTGTCAATTATTGGCAGATATTGTTGGTGAACCCGCCCCTACCTGATTTCGGGTAATCGACCTGACATGATATAAATCTAAAATCTAAAATCTAAAATCTAAAATCTAAAATCGACTGACGCACCTACTTAAGTCGATCGCAGACATCATGCAAAAATGCAATCGGGAGTATTCGACAATTGCATAAATCTCCATTTTTTGTATATATAAGTACAAAAGTTTACAATAAAGTCTTATATTAATTAACCCAACGACTGATAAACGGGATAAAAGAGATTCTAATGACAGCCAAAAAAAACCTCATTGTAATCGGCAATGGCATGGTAGGTCACAAGTTCCTGGAGTTAATGGTGAGCTCGGATGCTACCAAACACTGGAATTTAATTACTTTTTGTGAAGAACCGCGCGTTGCTTACGATCGCGTAAACCTCAGCGGATTTTTCTCTGGCAAAACAGCGGGAGATTTATCTTTAGTTGCACCGGGATTTTATCAACAAAACGGCATCCAGATTCACATTGGCGACAAAGCAGTCGCCATCAACCGGGAAAAAAAAATAGTTTCTTCAGCCAACGGTTTAGAAGTTCCCTACGACAAAATTGTTCTCGCGACCGGTTCCTATCCATTTGTGCCATCAATTAAAGGCAAAGACGCTACAGGAACTTTTGTTTACCGGACAATTGACGACCTGGAAGCGATGTCATATTACGCTAAAAATTGCAAAATTGGCGTAGTAATTGGCGGCGGTTTGTTAGGTCTAGAGTGTGCTAATGCTCTGCAAAATATGGGTCTAAAAACTCACGTGGTTGAGTTTGCATCGCGGCTGATGCCCGTGCAAGTTGACGAAATTGGCGGGGCAATTCTCCGTAGCAAAATAGAAGAGTTGGGGGTTTCGGTTCACACCAGCAAATCTACAACAGAAATTGTTAGCGAAGATGGCAAAGTTACTAAAATGCTGTTTGCTGACGGTTCGGAATTGGCAACAGATATGATAGTGTTTTCTGCTGGCATTCGCCCCCGCGACGAAATTGCCAGAAGTTGCGGTATAGAAGTAGGAGAACGCGGTGGCATTTTGATTAATGATAGCTGCCAAACCTCCGATCCTGACATTTATGCGATCGGAGAATGCGCCCTTTATCAAAATCGCATCTACGGCTTAGTTGCGCCTGGGTATACAATGGCAAGCGTAGCAGCAGATATTTTGAGCAGTGTAGCGGATGACGGGCAAGATGCCCGTCCCACAAGCACTTTTACAGGTGCAGATATGTCCACTAAACTCAAATTATTGGGGGTGGATGTTGCTAGTTTTGGAGAGCCTTTTCCCAAGTCGGGCGATGCTAAAGAAATTGTTGTTGCTGACACCTTCCAAGGCATTTACAAAAAATTAGTTTTAAATCAAGACGGCAGCCGGATTTTAGGCGGAATTCTCGTAGGAGATGCTTCGGCTTACGGCACTTTGCTGCAATTCATGCAAAATGAAATTGCTCTGCCGCCGCATCCCGAAGATTTGTTGATGCCACCGCGAGAAGGGGGAAGATCGGCCGGTTTCGGAGTAGACAGTTTGCCGGATTCGGCTCAAATTTGTTCTTGCAATAATGTTACCAAAGGGCAGATTTGTGCAGCGATTCGCGATCATAATTTAACCGATGTTGCCAGCGTCAAGAAATGCACTCAAGCTGGGACGGGTTGCGGTGGCTGCGTGCCTTTAGTGACAGATATCTTCAAGTCGGAGATGAAGAAAGCTGGGTTTGCAGTCAAAAATAATCTCTGCGAACATTTTGAATATTCTCGTCAAGAATTGTACCATTTAGTGCGTTCTCAAGAGATTAAAACCTTTGAGGAGTTGATTCAAAGACACGGCAAAGGTAAGGGCTGCGAAATTTGCAAGCCAGCTGTTAGTTCGATGTTGGCTTCTACTTGGAATGACCATATTTTAGAGAAGTCTCACGTCGGTTTGCAAGACACGAACGATTACTTTTTGGCAAACATTCAGCGCGACGGTACTTATTCGGTGGTGCCCCGAATACCGGGGGGAGAAATTACGCCGGATAAGTTGATTGTTTTGGGTGAAGTTGCCAGGGATTTTGGGCTTTATACTAAGATTACTGGCGGGCAACGGATTGATTTGTTTGGAGCTCGTGTGGATCAATTGCCGCATATTTGGCGTCGGTTGATTGATGCGGGATTTGAGTCGGGACACGCTTACGGTAAGGCTCTGCGTACTGTAAAATCTTGTGTGGGTAGCACTTGGTGCCGCTTTGGGGTGCAGGATTCTACGAGTTTGGCGATCGAAGTTGAATTGCGGTATCGTGGTTTGCGATCGCCCCACAAGCTCAAATCTGCTGTCTCTGGTTGCACTCGCGAATGCGCCGAAGCTCAAAGCAAGGATTTTGGGATAATTGCGACAGAGAATGGTTGGAATTTGTACGTGTGTGGCAATGGCGGTATTAAGCCACAACACGCGGTTTTGCTGGCGACGGATATCGATAAGGAAACGCTGATTAAGTATATCGATCGATTCTTGGTTTTCTACATCCGCACGGCCGACAGATTGGAACGCACTGCTACTTGGTTGAACAAACTTGAGGGCGGGATTGAATACTTGAAACAGGTAATAATTGAGGATTCTCTGGGCATTTGTGCTGAATTAGAAGCGCAAATGGAACATTTAGTGAATACTTATCAATGTGAGTGGAAAACGACGATTGAAGATCCACAAAAGGTGCAGCGGTTCCAGCATTTTGTGAATTCCGATTTGCCAGATCCGAGTATTGTTCGTGTTGCGGAACGGGGACAAACGCGGCCGGCTAACGAACATGAAAAGGCTCTGGCTGGAGTTTCGGAATAATCGATCCCCCCTTAGCTTGCCCCCTACTCAACCCCTACTCCCCTTAATAAGGGGGGGACAAGAGTATTAATCTCGTTCCCAGGCTCTGCCTGGGAATGAATTCCGGGAGGCTCTGCCTCCTTCGGCGAGGCGAGGCAGAGCCTCGAAACCTACGTTCCCAGCCGGAGACTGGGAACGAGATTGAAGTAAAATAACAGGAAAAGAAAATGGTTCAATCATTACAAGTTTCAGATACTGTGACTACTTGGGTAGATGTGTGTTCTCTGGATGCGATCGCCCCTTATACTGGAGTTTGCGCTTTAGTTAAAGGCGAACAAGTGGCGATTTTCCGAGTGGGAAACGGGGATGAAGTTTATGCGCTTAGCAATTACGACCCGTTTAGTAAAGCTTTTGTTTTGTCGCGGGGAATTGTGGGCGATCGCAACGGCACTCTCAAAGTTGCTTCTCCCATTTACAAGCAAAACTTTAGTCTCACTACCGGGCAATGTCTGGATGATGAAACGGTAAAGATTCCTACTTTTGCGGTTCGGGTTGTAGCCGATCGCGTCCAAGTAGCTGTTAGTTAGATTCAGCGGCTTAATTGTTCGATCGCCATCCGCCACCACCTAACATTCCTGTGGGTGCTGGCGGATTTTGCATTGGGGCCCTCCCGACTCAGTATTTTTCGTATAAAATAGAGTCGATTGGCTCCATACTCCACGCTCGCTCAAAAAAATCTCAACTAATATCGGAGCTGATGCGAGGATTGTCAATGCAAACAAACTTCAGGGGCAGGGTATCAGTATGTTGTTAAAAAAACTTGTTTCCGAAAATAATCCCCAGACTGTAGCAGAGTTAATCCATGCCCAACTCAAAATCGGTCAACTGACTTGGGGCGAACTCAACATACAAGTTTTCGGCCAGCACTGGCGGGACGAATCTTTGCACGAAGTTCTCAGAGAAATTGCAGCTAAGCTCGACAAAGAAACAGCGAGCCAAATTATAGAATATCTCACTGATCAGAACGGTCAACAAGAAAAATTTATTAATTTGTTTTTAGCAGCGCAATGCTTGTTAAAAGTTAAAAATGATGTTAATAAAAAAACCGAAAAAAAACTGTTAAACGCTTTAAAAAAGTTATCGCAATACGGTACGGGTTTCCTGATTCTTTATCAAAGCGCTCAAGAATTGCAGGAAACTTATCAAATTCGTAATCGATCGATCGTCGCGATCGCCCAAACTTGGAAAAACGACCCGCAAACCCTGCCCTGGCTGAAAATACTCGCTCACTCCACCGACTGTGGCGAAGTCCGATCCACAGCAGTCGAAGCAATAGCCCGTGGTTGGCCAGACCAGCCAGAAATTTACCTGATGCTCAAAAAACTCGCCAAATCCGATCCAAGCTGGGCAGTGCGATCGACCTGTGTGCGAGAAATGGCTTGTGGTTGGCCAGACACGAGCGATACCTGGCCGCTGCTGACTGCCCTGGCTCAGTCAGATCAAAGTCCCGCAGTTCGCACCGCAGCACTGGAACAGTTGGCCTCTAATTGGCCCGATCGCACAGATACCTTGCTGCTGCTGAGAAAGGCCGCCGAATCCGACGAAAATTTGGGAGTGCGAGTCTGTGCGTGGCAAGAAATAGCCAGAGGTTGGCACAGCCTTTTAGGCACGGCCTCCCTGCTCAAAAACCTTGCCCAGACAGGAAGTTCTATCCTGCGAACCGTAGCGGTGCGGGAGTTGGCAGCGGGCTGGCCTGCTGCAGCCGACGTTTGCCTGCTGCTGAAAAGCCTAGCCGAATCTGACAGCAGCAAAGAAGTGCGGACAGCAGCTTTAGAAGAATTGGCCTCGCACTGGCCCGACGAACCAGACATTTACCCGCTGCTGAAGACTAAAGCCGAGTCCGACGCGAGTTCGAGCGTCCGGCGCTCAGCAGTGCAAGCAATTGCCTCTGGCTGGCGCGGGAACCCCGAAACTCTGACTTTTTTGAAAAATATAGCATTGGGCGATCGCGACGCCGACCTGCGCGAAATAGCCCTACAACAGATAGCCGCAGGTTGGCCCGACCACCCAGAAACCCTGCCCCTGCTGCAAAAAATAGCTGATTCCGAGGATTACTGGACTGTGCGGCAAGTAGTAGTGGAGGCTGTCGCCGCAGTGGCGTCAGGAAGTCTCGAAGTCTTTGGCTGGTTGCAAAATCTCGCCGCGTCAGACAGACACCTCAACGTCCGAGAAACTGCGGTGGAAGAGATCGCAAAACGCTGGTCTCACCGGGGCGAGACGCTGCCTTTCCTCAAAAGCCGGGTAGAGTTGGAGCATGATTCTCACCTGCTGAGCGTGCTAGTGCGATCGATCGTGCGGGGGTGGCCCGACCACCCGGAAACCTTGCCTTGGCTGAAAATTGAGCTCGATTCTGGGGAAGCGCTGGTGCGGCAAGCGGTGGTGCTTGAACTAGCTTACAACTGGCCAGACAATCCTGAAACTTGGATGCTGCTGGAGGCTAAAGCAGAGGGCGATGAGAGTCCCGCTGTCAGGCAAATCGCTTTGCAAAAGTTAGCCCGGGCACGGACAAATCAGTCTCAAACTTTCGAGTGGCTCAAAAGTAGATCTCAAAAGGATGAAGATTCGCAGGTGCGGGCGATCGCCCTGGTAGAGTTAATGCGGGGATGGAAAGACGAGCCGGGAATGTTTGAGTTTTTGCGTGATCGAGCTTTGAGCGATCCTGACAATCAAAACGGTTCTTTTCCTTACAATCCCAGATTTACAGCGCTCGAAGCGATTATCGAACATTATCCCGAAAATCCGGGAGTTGTGCCGTTGTTGCGATCGCTTGCAGTTTCCGACGCAGAAGAGCAAGTGCGTGCCTTAGCGGGTCGCCGACTACGCAGCCAAGACTGGTAAACAGAAACAATCTTTTAGACATAGGAGTAAAAATTGGCGATATCAGCCCGTTTTTTGGTAGCTACGGCGGGTATTCTGTAATAAAGCTCTACAAGCCGTCATCGTGTTCACCTTCATCGTAGTACCTTAAAAATTTCATTTTTTTATTAACATACTTGTAATGAATCCTGGTTGAGGATGGTCGTTGGGTAATCCTAAAACGAGACTCTTTTTTATTCGTCAGCCACTCATCTTGTAAATTTGAGTCTTTAGCTGCTTCTTGCTTAGTTAATGTTAGTCTTTTTGCAGTCCGCTCAATAATAGACGTTCTGTGATTTTGAACTTTAATGATATCCTTTAAGAAAGATTTTGAAAATTCGTATTCATAGATCGGTTGTTTATCCAGCTTCTTAAATGCAATCTCTAAAGCTGTATTAAATTTTCCCTCCTCATCAATATTACTAGGCCAGTAACTTTCTGTTAAGTCAATCTGGTCAAGCCATTCAATTGGTTTAGCAATCACCACAGGATTAACTTGAAAAGAATGGCAGTCACAAAGAAAGGTAAATTCTTCCCTTATCCTATTAACGCCCAAACACAAGTACACATTTTCTTCTCGCTCTATAACTATGTGCATTAACTCCAAAAAAGCACACAAAGCTAAACCTTCAAAGCAGCTACACTTCAAAACTGGCTGCATTAGACATGAAGATAAATTTTCCTGGCTTTGTATAAATTGTCTGGCGGTATTAAAAGCTTTATATATAATAGGAACAATTTGTAACTTCCAATCTCTATCTTGACGCCAAGGTGGCAATTGAGGATGATCCCAAAGTAATCCCTCGAGGTCATCTGTCCAATATACCCTTGTAATCTGATAGTTATTAATATTTTCCAAATTATCTAACAAATGCTTTAAAAAAGTATCTCTTTTTTCAGAATCTTGCCAATCTGATTCAGATATAAAAAGAATTTCAGGCTCGAAGACAGCTTTCATTGCTTCTCCTGTTCATTCTTACTAGCACTGCTTCTGGCAAGTTGTCTTTTTTTTAGGCCGGCCTTTAAAATCTTTTCTTGCTCCAATGCCGTTTGATCAAAAAAGTCTACAGGCCAATTAGTAACTCCAAAATTTTCATCAATGCAAACTTCTTCGTAGACAGATCCCGAATCGGTTGCACTAATAAAATAGATTCCAATTAAATCTTTTAACGTACCTGTGTCATCTTCAACAATTCTTCTCACTAACCTATTGATAATGTGATCGCTGTGAGTTTCAACCATGACTTTCTTCCCAGAAAGAGCTAGTGCAATAAAATAATCAGATAATTGCATTTGAAGATTGGGGTGTAGATGGATTTCTGGTTGCTCAAGTAAGAGCGTATGCCGTTGTGGCATCCTTAATCCTTCTAAAAGGATCGGAAAAATTTGACTTACTCCAAAACCTACATCAGCGATGCTAACACGAGTTTTGGATGCAGAGTTTGAGTTAAGGTTTAGATAAACAATTTCATTACTAAGCTCAGACTTGAATCCTTTTATATTCATCAAATCTAGCCATTCTTCGACAGCATTAGATAAGGTCATTTCCTTTTTTTGCTTAAAAGAATTACTTTTAGTATCATAAAAATAATGATTGGAAATAGTTTGATCTTTGTCTGTTGAATAAATATATGCAGCATTTTCACCTTCTACACCAATTTCTGTCTTTTCTTGTTCGTTTATGTATCTTCTAGAAGGTCCTTTTTTTAATGGACCTATATAGCTATAGGATGAAAAAAGTCTTTTAAATAAATTATTTATCCTGTCAAATGAAAATGCAATATCTGATAAACCTGTTAGGCTTGTAGAGTCAGTTTCACTCACTGAGAATGATAAAAATGAAAATAAATTTGTAAATTCAACTTTTGCAGTCAGTCTTCCGTCTTGACTACTTTCCTCATCTCGTCTGATTCTATTTTTTATATTCTGCCAGCTAACTGTATATAAATCCTTATCGACAACAAGTTGTATATCAATAGAAGAACCTGGAATTTTTTGTTTATCTGAGTCTATTGTCTCAATCCTAAATTGGAGCTGCTCAACAGTAATTCGTTTTATATGATTTTTACTTTTAATTCTGTTTTTAATTTTAAGTTTAGGCGTTTTCACCACAAGTTTGATATAAATCAAAATATCTTCAGTCTGGAGTAATCCTATTTTTGGTGCGAAATCTATAAGCAACCTTCTTAGTTGAATAGTATTTATATAGTTAGGTGATTCTTCGTTTTCGTTATGCAGTTTAAAAGTAAATTCAAATACTAGGCGATTGTCCAAGTTTTTCTCGAAAATTATGTTTTCAAATGAGCCTAAATTTACGAACCTTCCATTTAGTAAAAGAATTTGGTTGGGATCTTGGCTTTCCAGAGTTTGTTTGAGCAGAAGTATGCTTTGGAGGATGGAGCTTTTGCCACAGCTATTGGTTCCACATAAAATTGTGATTGGTTTAACATTCAAGTCCTGTAAATTTTTAAACCCTTTGAAGTTCTCTAAAGAAATGTTTTCTAACATTTTTTTTAATTTTAATTTTTTTTGCTGTTCAGTCTAGTATATCCTATACATTAAGACATCTCCAACAATTCTTGTGGGACAGGCATCCAGCCCTCCCTAGAGCGGCTTTTCACTCCTATGTCTATTCATTCCCACAAAAGGCCGATCGCATACCGCACCGCTTCCCCCATTACCGAACATCGATCGCAATCCGAAGCCGTTTTCTCCCACGCCAGCAAATGTTCCCGAAAAACTTGGTATTGCTTGCCCCGCTGCACGAGGCTTGCAGTTTCCGACGCAGAAGAGCAAGTGCGGGCTTTAGCGGGCCGCCGGCTTCAAGTTTTAACAATTAACTGTTAATAATCGATCAAAAGGGTGATGGCATACCGCACCGCTTCCCCCATCATCGAACCACGAACGCGATCGGATGCCGTTTTCTGCCACGTGAGCAACTGTTCCCGAAAAACCGGGTCTTGCTTGGCCCGCTGCACGATCGCCTGACTGATGACTTTCTTTTGAATCTGCTCTGTCGGGATACCTTGCTGCTTCAAATAATCCAACAGCCGCTGCACGCTTTCGGAGAATTTATCCGGCGTCTGAGACATCAAAATAAACGAAATTTGGCGCACCATTCGCTGGTAGATTTCCTGTCTTCTGAGCAACGCTTCCTTGTTACTCGGCTCCGCATTGTTACTAGGAACAGCCAAGTCGAGCAAACTCAAAATTTCAGCGCCCTTGGCTAAAACCTTTTCCAACATATCTGGATAAAGCTCCAAAATGCGATCGCCCAAAATCTTGCCGTTCACCAAACGGTTCGCGCTCAGCCGCAGTAAATTTTGTTCTCCGGCAGACTCAAAAAATTGAACGTTGAATTTGAGTTCGTGGCTTTCCAACTCCACGCGACGCAGCGTAAAAACCAAAGCCTCCCAATTAGGAGATTCATCAAAAAACACCTTCACAGTAGAACTGTCCTCTTGATGCTGCCGCCCCAATTCCCCCGACTCAAAATCGCGATCGACCGGAAAGCGATTTGCCGCAACTTTCGCAGTATAATCAAACCCAGTAAAAACATAGCTGCATTCAACTCTCGACAGATCGACATCTTGAACTTGCCAATTTTGAATACAGCAACCCGTAAGCTGCGCCCCCTCCAAATTCGTCCGAATCAAACGGCACTCAATCAAACAAGCTTCTCTTAAATCCGCCTCACCCAAAATCGCATCCATCAAATAAGCGCCACTCAAATCAGCTTTCCGCAAATCAGCACTTCGCAAATTAGCTTCGCTCAAATCA
The DNA here is from genome assembly GCF_036700445.1 of Microcoleus sp. T3_B1. Taxonomy (NCBI): domain Bacteria; kingdom Bacillati; phylum Cyanobacteriota; class Cyanophyceae; order Oscillatoriales; family Microcoleaceae; genus Microcoleus; species Microcoleus sp. T3_B1. The sequence goes on along the minus strand of NZ_JAUBOX010000046.1, from coordinate 5,408 downwards.
GCTCGCAGCAAATACACTCCTTGCAAGTTAGCTCGCAGCAAAAGCGCCTTCTTAAAACTCGCTTTCAATAAATAAGAACCCGCCAGATTAGCTCGACTCAAATCAGCGTTATCCAGCACCGCCTCAGTCAAATCCGCCCCCGCCAGCACAGCTCGGTGCAAGTCAGCGCCCGTCAGATTTGTCGATCGCATTTGAGCGCCATTCAAGTCAGCTTCAATCAAATTTACACCGCTCAAAATTGCCGATCGCAAATTCGCTTCCACCAAATGCGTTTCCCGCAAATTAGCGCCCGTTAAATTAGCACCAACAAGACTGGCGCGGTTGAGATTCGCCTCCATCAATTCCGCCGCCATCAACTTCGCGCCGTCGAGTTTAGCCCCGGCAAAATTAATTTGGTCAGATTTAACTTTTTGAAGATTAGCACCCCCCAAATCCGCTTCCGGGAACGCAGCCCAATTGAGTTCTGCTGCTTCCAAACAAGCAAGGCGCAAATCCGCTTTAGCAAGATTTGCCCCGCTCAAATTTGCCCCGCTCAGATTCGCCCCAGCCAGCCCCGCACTGCGGAGATCCGCGCGCCGCAAACAAGCCCCTATCAACTTGGCATTGCTCAAAAAAGACCAGCTCAAATTAGCACCGGTCAAGTTAGCACCAGTGAGGTCTATTTCTCGCAGGTTAACACCGCTTAAACTAGCGCCACTGAGGTCAATGTGACCAAAGTTGCGCTCTCCCTGTTGATAGCGCTGTAAAAATTCTTGTGTTTGCATTCCGCAGATTGGGGGGCTGGCAATTTAGCTGTTTTAGGACGCGCGGGTCAATCGATTTTAGATTTTAGATTTTAGATTTTAGATTAAAGCATTGACCCCACAGATAAATACGTTCGGCAAGTTTCATCGGATACAGGTTTTTTATTTCCCAGGTCCTGAGTCTCCGAAGGAATGAATCCGGGGGCTTGTATCCTGGATGCGAGGGGGTCAATAACTTGAACTGTAAGGTACGCGCGGAACACGAGCGGGCTAAGCACGGGAACACTACTCCTATTACTTACTGCAAGAACTCATGTCCTCCGGGTGATCCGTGCGTACTTTACCCCTATAGATGGCAGTTCAAAGGATTTGTTGCCTAAGTTCTATTTCTACTACCAGTTTTACAGACTTTTGTAATTTCAAGTGGGAGCATCTCATATTTGTAAAAATACTTCTTCTGGCTCATTCCTTCTTGTGGCTCCTTCCTTCTTCTTCTTTCCTTCTGCCTCTTTCCTTCTGCCTCCTGCCTCCTGCCTCCTGCCTCAAAACTCCAATTTCTAGCGGAGGGCTGCAAAGGTGAGATGCTCCCTTTCAAGTAGCCGAGTTCCTATCTGATACGCTGCCCAGCCGGAGAGTGTTTTTACCTAAAGCGCTGCAATTCTTGCTGCAAGTGTTTTCCCCATTTAGTCGCTAGAGGAATTTCTGTAAAAGGAACCTGCACCGCAGCAGCATCTTTCAACAAAAATTCGAGGGCGATTGGACTTCCCGAATTCGGCGGTGACTCTAAATCAACTGCCTGAGAGTTGACTAACAACCGCAGCGACTGCACATCTTTTAAAGAAAAAGTTTGCAAATTCACAGGCCCGCTGCGAGTAGGTTTTCCCCAAGTTAAACTGTCTTCTTGCTGACCGAGTACAGCATAAATATCGTACTTGGCTTTAGCGAATTGTTCGGCCCAGACGCGATACGCTTCCAGCTTTTGATACTCGTTCCATCCAGCCCAAGCTAGCCCAATAAAAATTGCCAGCAGCGGCAGCCACATTAAACCTCTTTCCATGCAATACCCTTGTTGAAAATACTCGCTTGTTCTGTTTCTCATCTTCTCTAATGATACAATTAATTGAAGTCCTAAAACTTGCTCTGCAATTTCAACTAGAAATTAGAGCAATTTTTGATCTAGCAACAGCCACCGCCGAAAACTACCAAACGCCCGCGTGCGAGAGCCCCACAAGTCGCAGCAAGGAAAACTGGCGCTGGCGGTGAAAAGTGGGTTATTGTGGTGAACACGCCTTCCCTAAACGGACGATCGGCAATGAAAAAGTTTTTCCTTCTGTGCTTATTTTTAATCGGTCTCGGCTGGGCGATTTCTAATTTCCCAGGACTTGCTACTCAAGGCACTTACGACTCGATTGTGCTGGATTTCCGCGAAGATGTCGGTAATGCCACGATCGCCAAGCAAGTAAAGGCGATCGCCCAACAGTACCAAGTCGCACCGCAACTCAACAGCGAATTCTCAGCGGGGGACAATGTATATGTAGTTAAGGGCGATCGCACTTTGCTAAACGCCCTGAGAAAATCAAATTTGGCTAAAGATACCGAATACATTGAACCGAACTTTGTCTACAGCGCTTTCGAGATTCCCAACGACCCCATGTATACCAAGCAGTGGAATCTCCGCAGCATCAACGTAGAATCTGCCTGGAACGAAACCAAAGGCAGCGGCACAACAGTAGCGATAATTGACACGGGTATTACTCCAGTCGCTGACTTAAAAGAAACCAAATTTGTACCGGGCTACGACTTTGTAAACGATCGCGCCCAAGCCTACGATGACAACGGCCACGGTACTCACGTCGCAGGTACTGTCGCCCAATCAACTAACAACAATTACGGCGTTGCGGGCATCGCCTACGAAGCAGCTTTAATGCCGCTAAAAGTGTTAAGCGGCAGCGGTGGTGGCACGGTTTCCGACATCGCCGAAGCAATTAAATTTGCTGCTGACAACGGCGCTGATGTGATTAACATGAGTCTTGGCGGTGGCGGTGAAAGTCAGTTAATGGAAGAGGCGATCGACTACGCCCACTCTAAAGGCGTTGTCATCATCGCAGCCGCCGGCAACTCCGGCGACAGTTCCGCTTCCTATCCCGCCCGCTATCCCCACGTCATCGGCGTTTCCGCCCTCGGCCCCGACGAGGAAAAAGCCTCTTACTCCAATTTCGGCGCAGGGGTTGACATTGCAGCCCCCGGCGGTTCTGAAATGGGCAAAATCCTGCAAAGTACGATCGACCCGGAAACTGGCGCTGAAGTCTTTGAAGGCTACCAAGGCACTAGCATGGCTTCTCCCCACGTTGCTGCCGTTGCAGCCCTTGTCAAGGCTTCCGGCATCACAGAACCAGACGAAATTCGCAGCGTACTCTTGCAATCCTCGCGAACTGTCACTGAAGATCCGTTAAACCATTTTGGTTCAGGACACCTAGACGCAGCCGCAGCAGTTCAGCTAGCCCAACGCGGACAAATCAACTTCCGCGATTTCTTCCGCTGGCTGCGCGATAACGGGTATCTCAACCCCCGCTTTTGGATTGACGGCGGTGCAGTCGCCCTGTTGCCTAAAATTGCAATGGTGCTCGGTTCTTACCTGCTGGCTTTCTTTTTGCGGAATTATTTTCCGTTCCAGTGGACTTGGGGCTTTTCCGGCGGCTTGATGGCTGGTAGTTCTGGATTCTTTTTCCTGCGGAACTTGTTTGTATTTGACTTGCCGCAGTGGCCGCTGCGGGTGATGGGCAGTTCTATTCCCGAACTCGGCGGCGCAATTAATGGCAGCAGTATGCTGAATCCCTTTTTTGCTAGCGTTTTGGTTCCTGGGATTTTGATTGCTTTGCTGTTGGGACATCAACAGTGGAAGTGGATCGCGATCGCAATTTCGATCGGTTTTGCCAGCAGTTTAGCGGTGAATGCTTTTGTGTCTCCCGCAGTCTGGGGATTGGGCACAGGTTTGGTAGCACAAACATTCTTGATTGTCAATGCTTTTCTGTGTTTCGGACTGGCACGTTTAGCAATTAAAACAGAGGTGCGATCGGCATGAGTATTACTGTCAAAGGTGAAATTGAACGCAAAGGATTAGGCCCGGGCACTTGGGCTTTGGTGGGCGAAGATGGCGAAACTTACGAACTTAAGGATGCTTCTTCTGACTTGAAAAAAGCTGGTTTGAAAGTAAGTGTCAAAGGTGAAGTCCGCAAGGATGTGATGACTTTTGCTATGATCGGCCCGGTTCTTGAGGTGCAGTCTTTTGAGGTGTTGTAGGTCGATCGACTAATCCAGCTTTCGAGCAAAAAAAACCCCGGCCTTAATTGGCTGGGGTTTATTAATCAGGGTGCATCTACTAATTTAATCTCCCGCCTCACACCACCTCTTTCAGGACACTTTGGCAGAATTTGCGAGAATTTGTGGTTTGGGGTGCGATCGCCAAAAAAAACCCGGCCAAAATTGGTCGGGAGTTAATTAATCAGGGTGCATCTACTAATTTAGTCTCCGGTTCGAGGTGCACCTGTTCGGGACAGTTTGGGTAAATTTGGGGAAATTCGTGGTTTGGGGTGCGATAGATCAAAAAAAAAAACCCGCCTTAAGAAGGTCGCGAGTTAATTAATCAGGGTGCATCTACTAATCTAGTTCTCGTTTTTACAGCGATCATTTATAAAACAGTTTAAAATATACTCAATGAGTTTATTTTGATGAATTGATACCTGATTGTTTTTTTAAATTTATGCGAGTTATCAGCAAAAGAACCCTGAGAGACTTTTGGGACAAACACCCCAATGCAGAACCCAATTTATTACAATGGTATCAGCGAACGTCCGAGGCAGCATGGAAAAACCTAGCCGAAGTCCGCCAAGTTTTTCTCTGGGCCGATATCGTAGGAAATTTTACAATTTTCAATATCAGTGGCAACAACTACCGACTCATTACCTTTATCGATTATGAATATCAGCTAATTTTCATCCGTCGCGTACTAACTCATGCCGAATATAACAAGGAGAATTGGAAAAATGACAGTTGGTTTAAAAACTCCTAGCAACTACTATATGGAACTCATTACCACCTTTCCACCGCGTCCAATCACTAATGATGATGAATTAATCGCCACGCAAACTCGCATTAATGAAATTCTCGATCGAGCAAGTATCACCTCGGACGATCGGGATTATTTAAAAGTGTTGGGTACACTGGTGTATGACTATGAAGAAGAACACGAAGTTTGGCCTACATTGAAAGGAATTGGCCTGGTGAAAACATTAATACATGAAGATAACGTTTCGCCAGAAAAATTGTTAGAAATCTTTGAGAGTGAAGAGATTTTCAACGAAGTTATGATGAGCAAGAGAGAACTAACTGTCGGTCAATTAAAAAAACTCGGAGAGTTATTTCACATCTCGCCATCTGCTTTTGTGGACTAAAACTTTTCTCCAGCCTCACAGCACCTTTTTCAGGACAAATCTGATTTTTAACCGCGATACACGCAGATTAACACTGACAGGCGTTGATTTAGTGCTGATTTGTGGTATAGAGTGCGATCACAAAAAAAAAACCCAAACCAAAATTGGTCGGGAGTTAATTAATCAGGGTGCATCTACTAATTTAGTCTCCGGTTCGAGGTGCACCTGTTCGGGA
>NZ_JAUBOX010000179.1:0-3234 GCF_036700445.1 Microcoleus sp. T3_B1 | reverse complement strand
GTGTTCCAAGATACGGGTGGAGATGAACAAGGGGCGATCAATGCCTTCAATACTCTGATCAATCAGGATAAGGTGGTAGGTCTTGTGGGCCCAACTCTCTCCCAGCAGGCTTTTAGTGCCGATCCGATCGCCGATCGAGCAAAAGTTCCCGTACTCGGCCCCTCCAACACCGCTAAAGGCATTCCCCAGATTGGCGATTATGTGGCCCGAGTCTCCGCGCCTGTGGCCGTGGTAGCACCTAACGCAGTTAAAGCTGCACTGAAGCAAAATCCCAATATTAAGAAAGTAGCGGTGTTTTTTGCTCAGAATGATGCTTTTAGCAAATCTGAGACTAGACCTCTTGCAAAAATATTTTATGATATAATTAAAGATTTGGAATTTTTCAAAATGTCTGTCCAAATAAGTTCCCAAAGCTCAAAAATCTTGTGGCTTTGAATAACCAAGAAACATTCAGATGATAAAATATTTGCGTTCTTCTATTTGAGGTGAATATTATCAATGTTATACGAACAAGCCAAAACTCTTAAAAGTAGCCAATTTAAAAGACGGTTTGGGGTGTCTCCAAAAACCTTTAACCAAATGGTAGAAGGTAAGGATTCAGGTAAAAATAGTTCCGCAGAGAGCCGAACAATATGGTAATGTAGTCAGATGAGCGAAAAGTCAGAGTTATCAGCAGCACTAAAATTAGAAATGGTTGACCAGTTGAGCCACCAGGAGCTGGTCAAAATTGTGCTCACCCAACAGAAGCTGATTGAAAAATTACAACTCCAGCTCGAAAAGCTCCAAGAGAGACAGCCTAGCAATAGCAAAACATCATCGAAACCCCCATCAAGCGATCTGATACAGAAATCAGAGACAGCCGCTTTTGACAACTCAAAAGAGTCAGAGTCCGAGCATTACTCACAAGTTAAGCTAAAAGCACTATTGTCAATGAGTAATTTTACTCATTTTTTACCTGTTGACCCAATTAAAATATGACTCCATTTGTTCCTTTATTATTGAAAAAAAATTGTTCGGGACTTCTTTGAGTTCCAGGGAAAGGAGAAATAATTAGCCTGACATGAGGTTTTCGTCGTCGCTTAACAATCCCTAAATCTTGATTTTTTGCGTCGGCAAAATACTTAACTAGGTCAGAAGCTAATCCTTTTTGATAGGCCACAGAAAAATGATACATCCCTCGATAAATCATTTAAGAGTGAAACACGTTCAATTGGCACTCCTAATTCATCCGCAACGGCATCTCCCAAGTCTACCAAAACCGCATAAAATAGCCAAGTAGCCCAGATTTGAAGCTGGATTCCGTTGGACGAACCTGTCCATAAATAACTTAAATTTAGGAGTCTCTTTACTGTACAAAATGCCGATTCAATTCGCCAGCGTCTTTGATATAAATCGGCTACTACATAGGGTGGCAATATTTCGGGATTTTGGACACTTGTCAGATAAGAACGCCAGGAATTTTTCGAGCAAATTTGTACTAATTTTATAGTCAAAACAGGCGTTTTTTTTGTCCCTGCACCTATCTGAATTATTTGGTCTTTGACATCATAAGTATTGGTTAATACCCGCTTGACTTGATAAGATGCACCTTTCTTAATCCGAGTAATAAATCCAATTTCTTTCTCGATTAATTTTGACCAAAAAGCGAAGTGATAGAAGCCTCTATCTAATAACAGCAAGGTTTTTGGCTTAACTTTTTTTAGTAAATCCTCTTCCCAATGACTATCTGCTTGTTTCGGATTTTCCCAAAACCAAATTTCTTCGGGAAGATGAGTTACTAGGTCTATGATTACTCCCATTTTCCCGGATAATTGACCACTAGGAACATCTGATAAACTTTCTAGTTTACAAAATAATGCTTCTAATGTTGAGCCGTCAGCTATCCAGATATTTTCAAAGTTTTTTAAGGCAAATTGTACGCTATGTGGTAATGGTCTCGATTTTCTCATCAACCATTTTTGTCGAAAATGAGGTAGTAATTCTTTAAATACTTTTTCAAATAAAATTGATGGAAAAGTTAAAAATCTCGCTCGACAATGCTTGTTGACTAATTTCAGACGGCTCACACCATAAAAATCCTTCTCTATTTAATAATCTAGTTAATTCTGTTACTCCTGCTACATTTCGCCATAATAAACTGGCGGATTGCTGCCATCATTAATGGTAGTGTTAGAATTCTATCTCTTAAATTTAGTTGGCGATAAAAAGTTTTTTGGGCCGCCATTGCCGGAATTAATAAATCTTCCAGGTGATTCGCAATCGCTTCATTTTCTACTTGGGGACTATTTTTTTTCTTTGCATGATCTCGGTTGATTCGTTTTTTGCTATTCATAACTGGTTTAATTATGGCTCAACTGCTTGTCCGGTCAAGGTTTCATCCTATTTTACCTTTTTTTGTCTACCCCCTTGACAATTTGCACTTTTTCTTAACTTGTCACAAATGGAGTCCGAGCCAAAGCGCAAACCAGGAGGACAGCCGGGACATATCGGCAAAACCCGAAAAGGATTTGGGCGAGTAGATAGATATCAAATCAGCACTCCTGACTCTTGCGAGCATTGTGGTAGCAAAGAATTAAGTGATGCGATCGGTTATAGCAAGCAGCAGGTAGCCTGCTTAGTTGCCTTACCTATTGAAGTGGTGGAATATCGACGAGTCAAATGTCAATGTCATGAATGTGGAGCAATAGTAATCGGCTCACCAGCATCCGGGATAGTTCCTTGACTTGACTTAAGCATCAACCTACAAGCATTATTGAGCTGGTTAGGTAATTATGGGCATATGTCCTATGAAAAACAACAAGAATTTCTGCACGAACTAGGTGGAATTGAAATTGGGATCGGGACATTACAAGCAACAAATGCGCGGGTAGCTGATGCTGTCAAACCCGCCGTTGAAGCCTTATGGCAATGGGCACCATTACAAGCTTTCCGTCCATCTCGATGAAACTCCGTGGTGTGTCAAGGGAGTCAAAGAATGGTTGACCGACAGCTACGGGTCAAGATTTTTGCCTGTTTCATGCTGCGGATACTCAGAGTAGAGCCGAATTAGAGACGATGCTGGGGCATGAATTTGCGCTCAGTGTTGAGTTCCGATGATTTTAGCGTATATAACGGTGTGATCGTGGGAGCGCAGCAGAAATGTTTAGCCCATTTACGGCAATACTTCGGACAGTTTTTAAGCAGCGAGAGTACCATAGGATAGGACTGACGGAAGGTTAGGGTGATTTAAAATTA
>NZ_JAUBOX010000045.1:0-59729 GCF_036700445.1 Microcoleus sp. T3_B1 | reverse complement strand
ACTCGATCGAATAAGGTTTCATTTTTTTCGCTTATGTACTAAATACAGTGTATCATATATACATGGAATATGCTGTAAATTGATTCCTGCCTGCTTCAAACCCTTTACCAAAATGTTTTTTCCGGCATTGTGATCGCGATCTAACACCGCACCACAACTACAAATATGGGTTCGAGTTGACAGAGTTTTCTTGACTAGGTTTCCACAATTTGAACAATCCTGGGAAGTGTACTGAGGTGGAACAGCAATTACTGTTTTGCTGTACACTTTTCCAAAATATTCCAACCATTGAGCAAACAATGACCACGCCACATCGCTAATTGATTTAGCGAGCTTGTGGTTTTTAACCATGTTCCGCACCTGAAGTTCGACCTAGGCTACGAAATCGTTAGATTTCACCGCGCACAAGGCCGTCTTTATGGCGAAGTCTTTACGCTGCCGACTAACCTTTAGGTGCTTTCTTCCTAACTTGTTGAGCGCTTTTTTCCGGTTTCTGGAACCTTTCTTTTTCCGAGAAACTCGCTGATGCAATCTCTTCAAAGCTTTTTCACTTTTTCTGAGATACCGAGGATTAGGAACTGTTTCACCGTCGCTGTCAGTATAGAAGTGGTTTAACCCGACATCTATGCCAATAAATTTACCAGTAGAAACGGGTTCCTCTTTTCGTTCAACGTTGATGCAGAATTGGGCGTAGTATCCGTCGGCACGACGCACAACCCTGATTCGTTTAATCTCATCGGGCGCATAGAAATGCAAATCCCGACTGCCGATTAACTTAAATCTCCCAGCAGCAAAACCGTCCTTAAATGTTAGACATCTTTTGTCGGTAGAAAGCGCCCAACCGGATTGCTTGTACTCAACGGAACGAGTATGTTTCTTGTACTGTGGATATCCCTTTTTTCCGGGTTTTTTCCTTTTGCAATTAGCAAAGAAACGTTGGATAGCAAAAATGGCACGTTCCGCTGAAGCTTGACGTGCCGTCGAATTAAGCTTGCCCGCCCATTCAAACTCTTTTGCCATAACCGCGCATTGTTTGTACAGGTCTACTAGCTTAATCCCTTGATTGTCTACCCAATGTCTAAGAGTTTTATTTCGGACAAATTGAGCCGTCCGAATCATGTCGTCTATGATTCGATATTGTTCCGCTTTGCCCTTCAACTTAAACTCTAAAACTATCATTGGAATAGTCTCTCACTTTTGCTATAACTTTTACTTACAAGTCTGTATATTTAATAATTCTTCATATTACTTATAATTAAAGCCGTCCTATAAGGACGGGGCTTTAGACCCAGTTTCTTGGTAAGAGGTTATTTGTTATTTGTTATTTTCTATTTGTTGGTTGTTATTGGTTATTTGTCAGTTTCAATAACCAATAACCAGTGCCCCATGCCCCATGCCCCATGCCCCATGCCCCATTCCCAATGCCCCATGCCCCATGCCCCATTCCCAATGCCCCATGCCCCATTCCCCATGCCCCATTCCCATGCCCCATGCCCCATGCCCCATGCCCAATGCCCCATGCCCAATGCCCCATGCCCCTATTTAACTTTCACCTAAATACGCTTTGCGAACAGTTTCATTTGACTGCAAATCGCTAGCCGTACCAGCAACTACAACCTGACCGGTTTGGATGACATAGCCGCGGTGGGCTACACTTAAAGCCATGCGGGCGTTTTGTTCCACCAGTAAAATAGTTGTTCCTTCAGCATTAATATCACGGACGATCGCAAAAATTTGACTGACTAACATCGGTGCCAATCCCATACTCGGCTCGTCCAATAATAACAAGCGGGGGCGCGACATCAAAGCGCGGGCGATCGCCAACATTTGCTGTTCGCCGCCGCTGAGAGTTCCCCCTTTTTGACTAATTCTTTCTCGCAAACGGGGAAATAAATTTAATGCTTTTTCCATATCTGACTTGATACCGAGAGTATCGTTGCGGAGATAAGCACCCATTTCCAGGTTTTCTTGCACCGTCATGCGCGGAAAAATCAACCGCCCTTCGGGACTTTGAGAAATCCCCAAACGGACGATCGCCTCTGTAGATAGTGCTTCTAAAGGCTTTCCCTCAAATAATACAGTGCCTTGGCGCGGGCGCAGCAGTCCTTGAATCGTGCGGAGAGTTGTAGTTTTCCCCGCCCCGTTGCTGCCGATTAATGTCACAACTTCTCCCTGCGACACTGTTAGCGATACTCCTTTGAGAGCGTGGATATTTCCGTAGTAGGTGTGAATGTCTTTAATTTCCAACATAATTGCTCTTTGTGGGCTATCTTTACCTAAATCTTAATCAAAATATGGAGATATTTACCCATTAACCATGTCCATCTTCTTCTTTTCCCAAATATGCCTCAATCACGCGGGGATCGGCGCGAACTTCTGCCGGAGTTCCCTCAGCAATTTTAGTACCGTACTCCATAACACTCACGCGATCACTAATTCCCATCACCACTTTCATATCATGTTCAATCAGCAAAATACTCAAATTCAACTCATCGCGAATTCGGTAAATAAAGCGAGTTAAATCAGCCGTTTCGTTCGGGTTCATCCCGGCAGTTGGTTCGTCCAAAAGCAACACTTTCGGATCGGAAGCCAAAGCCCGCGCAATTTCCAATCTACGCTGATCGCCGTAGGAAAGGTTTTTTGCCAACTCCGGCGCTTTAGCAACACCTAAACCGACAAAATCAAGCATAGCGAGCGCTTTTATTTTAGCTTCCCGCTCCTCCAGATTCGCAGCGGGAGGGCGGAGGATTGCACCCAACAAACCTGTTTTTAATCGGCAGTGTCTACCTACTAAAACATTATCCAGGACAGTCATGTTGTTAAACAAGCGGATATTTTGAAAAGTTCTAGCAATGCCGAAAGTTGTCAGGCGATCGGGCGGTAAACCCGTGATATTCTTCTGTTCTAGGAGCAACTGACCCGCACTCGGTTTGTAGATACCTGTCAGCATATTAAAAAAAGTAGTTTTGCCCGCACCGTTGGGGCCGATCAAACTGGCGATCGAGCCTTTTTCCAATGTTAAACTCACCTGGTTAACGGCAGTCAAACCGCCGAATCGCATTGTAAGTTGCTGTGCTTCTAATAATGACATTTTGGTTGTGATTCCTAATATTAGTTAAGCGGTTATAGCTCGGATTCTATATAATACCAAATCGGCTCTGTTAAAGTGCGTCAGCTTGGCTGTGGTGGGATGCTCGTTACCACACGGAAAGATTTGGGGATCGGAATGCGTTACAGAAAGTCTTGGGCCAAGCTTCATGACTGCGTTTCGGTTTAAGGTTTCCCCTTGAGTGTAAGGACAAAAAGGGTGGAAAATTAAATTACACTGCTAGTTTTTCATGGGGATGGGCTAGTCTAGTAAGAGGGTATGTAGAGGCCGGAACTATGATAAAGCTTGGTTTGCTGGTGCGATCGCGAAGCGTCTCCGCAGAAAAATCGCCAAACAACGACTTAGGAATCGGAAAAGTTACCGAGCTATCCTACTCTACAGCAACGGTTGAATACTTCTGCTCAATTGGGCAACGCCTGGAAAAAACCTTACCCTTAACTTCGCTTTATAGAGTTCAACTCCCGCCTCAGACACGATGCTACATCCAGCCAGAAACCCAGGATACATGGATAATTGGCCGAATTTTTGACTGGGATCAAGACAAAGGTCAGTATCGAATCGATCTACCCGATAAAAAGATAGCATTAGTTGCTGAGCACGAAATTTACGTTCGTTGCAATCTACCCATCGATGACCCCATCGAAACTCTAGCGATGAAAGGTCAGGAAACGCCCTACTTTCACGATCGACGTTTAGCTTTTGTCCAGTGTCTCATCGAACAACGCGCTGTCAGTCGCGGGATGACAGGGCTGATTTCTGCCAATATTGACCTTTATCCCCATCAAGTTGAAGTTGTCCGCCGCGTACTCGAAGACCCCATTCAACGTTACCTCTTAGCGGATGAAGTTGGACTGGGAAAGACGATCGAAGCAGGTGCTATTCTTCGCCAGTATCTCCTCGATGAACCGCAGGGACGTGCAGTGGTGCTTGTACCGCAATACCTGCGGGAACAGTGGCTTCAAGAATTAGAACATAAATTCTATGTCTCTGACTTGGACAATCGTGTCCAGGTTCTTGCAGTAGAGGATGTCGATCGAGTCAGCCCGAATGCCGATTTGGGCTTCCTGATTTTAGATGAAGCACATCATATTGCAGCAATGGCGACCTCTTCAGATTCGATAAAGCGCAGCCGTTTCCAGACTTGCAAACACCTCGCTCATAAAAGCGATCGCCTACTTCTATTATCTGCAACTCCAGTTCTCAATCACGAGCAAGATTTCCTGGCGATGCTGCACCTACTCGATCCGAGCACCTACCAACTTGATGATTTAGAAGGTTTTCGTGCGAGGGTGAAAAACCGCCAACAAATTGGTCGAGTTTTACTCTCATTTAAAGAGAAAGCAAATCCGTTTGTGCTTAAAACTAACCTCAACCAACTGCGAAACCTTTTTTCTGAAGATAAATATCTGCTAAATCTCGTAGAGGAATTACAAAATTGTTTGCTTTCTAAAGAAACACTCCCGGCAGATCGAGATCGAATTGTGCGATCGATTCGCACCCACATCAGCGACACCTATCGGTTACACCGTCGAATGCTCCGCAACCGTCGCGCTGCGGTGGAAGATGTAATTTTTGCCCGAAATGTGACACCAAAAGTAGAGTATGACTTAGATGAGCGATCGCCCCAACTTCACGAACTAATTGATGAATGGCGCACAGTCGCTCCTAACCAACAACAATATCAGCAAATTTTTCTACTTTTATTCCGTGCTAGCGGGACTTGGTTAGGGATTTTAGCGCAAGTGCTGGAAACCCGTTTAAGCGGCATCTCCCATTCTGCCTTGATTCAAGAATTTGGTGCTGATAATATCCGCATTCTGACAGAAACCCCTAAATTTTCTGGGGAAGAACAGATTTTGCAATCTTTACTAAGAATTATTCAGCAACCTTCAGAAGAAGGATCTCGCCTCGAATTACTAAAGATAGTGATACTGTATCATCTTTCAGAGACTTTTAAACTTCAATCTTATCGCAGCAACCTTCATAAATTGCTCGAACAGGTGCAACAGCAAATTCGCAGACCGATATCGGGAACTCCCCTACCTAAAATTGTCATTTTCACCAGTTTTGCCCAAACAGGCGCTGAAATTTTCCGGTGCTTATCAGATACCTTTGGTCAGGCCTCTGTAGCTAGCCATCAATTAGGACTGTCTCGTTCTCATGTTGAGAAAAGCCTCAACAAGTTCAAAAATGACCGAAATTGTTTTATCCTTGTTTGCGATTCCTCTGCTGAAGAAGGTCGGAACTTTCAATTTGTTGATTGGATGATTCATTTCGATCTTCCCTGGTCGCCAAATCGTTTAGAACAAAGGATTGGTAGGATCGATCGCATTGGTCGCCCTTTAAATGTTCAATTTACAGTATTCGCAGGCTCAGACTTAGAGGATAGCCCTCACGATGCTTGGTATCAATTATTAAAAGACGGTTTCGGCATCTTTCATCAATCAATTGCCAGTCTCCAGTTTTATGTAGATGAAAAACTACCAGGACTACTAACCACTATGTTTCAATCTGGTGCTAGTGGACTATTGGAAATGATAGGGACTATCCAACAAGAAATTGCTGAAGAACAAGTAAAAATTAGCGAACAAAACGCTTTAGATGAAATAGATGCCCAGGATGAAAATGCTACCCAATATTTTCAAATTTTAGATGATTATGATGCTCGCCATCAGGAAATTAAACGAGCAACAGAAGACTGGATATGTCAAGCACTGCACTTCAAACAAATTGACGATCCGAATTTAGAAAAAGTAGGGCGTTATCAACCTACTAAGCGCACTCTAATTCCCATCCACGATCTGCAAACTCGCTTTGCTGCTTATGCACAACCCTCTGGTACTTATAACCGGAGAATATCAACTAAATATCCTGGTGTCAACCTCTACCGTATTGGGGAAGGATTTGTGGAAGCACTAGCATCTTATATCCATTGGGATGACAGGGGTCAAGCATTTGCTCTATGGCGATGCGATCGCTCTTGGGATGCTGGAGAAGGGATGGAATGGTTGGGTTTTCGCTTTAATTATGTAGTCGAGGCTGATTTGGAATTAGCCCAGCAAGTTTCAACAGATTTTGAGCTGGAGCGAAGTAGATTTGTATCTGTGAAACGGCGCGCTGATGCGTTATTTCCTCCAATCCTAGAGACAATTTTTATTGATGCTCGCTACGAACCAATGAGCATTGTTGAAGATGAAGCTGTTTTGAAGATTCTGCAAGGTTCATACAAGGGTAAAATTTCTCATCCCTGCCGAGATTATAATTTAGCAAAAAGTCGATTATCGGTTCTCAATGAGTTTGTTGATGAGAGTAAGTGGCCTGATTTGTGCAGTCAGGCGCGGGAGACTTCGGAAATACTGTTGCGCGATCGCACTTTTTTTATCTCGCTCTGCGAACAGCGCGCCCGAATCGCCGACCAGAAACTAGGAAATAGACTAGACCAACTGCGGCTGCGCCTCAACCGAATGGCTGAAAGCCAACAAACTTCGCACTCTTTACTAGCAAAAGAAGTCAACATAGAAACTGCGTTAAGTCAAGCTATTTTAGAAGGAATTCGCCATCCGCGAATCAAGCTTGATTCTGTAGGATTTATTGTAGTTTCTGGGCGACCTCCGGTTGAATCTCAGGAAGGGGGAGATGAGTGATGGCTGATTCTTTTCAAAAGCTCAGAGAAATTCTCCAGACAGATAAGATTCCTGGCGATACAAGTCAATTTTCAGAAGTTGGTTACAGGCGCTTGCTGGAAACTTTGGATGCTGCGGGAACTTCTTATGCGCCGGGAATGGGAGATATTGCGGCTCTGATCCGTCAGGTTCTGCGGCGGGAATACGAGCAAAAGGGCGGGATACCCCCAACTTTGAAAGTACCTCGGACTTCTCTTTTTCCCGATCGCGAAATGTGGCAACAAAGCGGTATCGATATTTTGATCGAAGGTGCGGATTACTATCTGATTAGCGCTCATCCTTGGCAGCCTGATTGGCTAGATTTTTCCGCACAATATCCCCCAGAAAAACCCGTACTTGATGATAAAAAACGCCGCAATTACGAGCCAGTAGAGGGAGATCCGTTTCTGGAATTGGTGAATTGGCAGAAGTATCGGAGTGTAGGGCAACGTGAAGCAATTCGGGCTGTTTTGACGGCTCCTGACAATTCGACACTCGCCATTAACCTGCCTACTGGATCGGGGAAAAGTCTCTGCGCTCAATTGCCAGCGCTGGTGCGATCGAAAAATGCTGGTGTAACAGTTGTTGTAGTACCAACTACAGCACTAGCCATTGACCAGGAACGAGCTTTAAAACCTTTTGTGAACCATGCCACTGCCTATTATGGCGACGAGTTTGGGCAAGGACAAGAGAGACGGCAGGAAATTCGCGATCGCATTCGCAACGGCACCCAGCGAATCGTTTTCACCTCACCCGAAAGCTTGATGAATTCTCTCGCACCTGCTCTTTACGAAGCCGCCAAATCAGAAATGCTGCGGTATTTCGTAATAGATGAAGCGCATATCGTCGAACAGTGGGGCGATGAATTCCGCCCCGCTTTTCAAGAACTCCCAGGTTTGCGAAGAGATTTGCTGCGCTTAACTTCTTTTACAACTTTATTGCTGACTGCAACCTTAACAGAATCCTGTTTAGATACCCTAGAAATTTTATTCGGGAAACCCGGCCCGTTTCAAGTGATATCTGCCGTACAGTTGCGACCGGAACCGTCTTATTGGTTTGCTTGGTGTCAAAGTGAAGAAATCAGGAAACAGCGATTAATTGAAGCAGTTTATCATCTTCCCCGCCCTCTGATTGTTTACGCCACGAAACGCGAAGATGTCAGGCGATGGCAACAGGATTTATTGTCGGCTGGATTCAAACGGTGTGCGATTATGACCGGGGAATCCAGCCCAGAAGAACGCTCTCAACTGATTGAAAATTTGCGCGAGAGACGAGTTGATATAGTTGTTGCTACTTCTGCCTTCGGATTGGGCGTGGATCAGTCAGATATTCGAGCCGTGCTTCATGTCTGCATCCCAGAAACTATCGATCGCTTTTATCAAGAAGTGGGTCGAGGGGGTCGAGACGGCCAAGCAGCAATCTCGCTCACCTTACATACCAATGAAGACTTAGAGATTGCCAAATCGCTTAATGACAAATCTGCCATAACGATCGATCGGGGTTTTCAGCGGTGGAAAAGTATGTTTTTGAGGAAAGAAATTCTTCCCGATGGGCGGTTTCGCGTTCCCGTCAATATTCCTCCATCCTTACAATCAGGAGACATTGACATGAACAGCCAACAGAATCAGGCTTGGAACATCCGCACTTTAACGCTGATGAGTCGATCGGGTTTAATCGATATTGATGCCGAGGAACCGCCGCGAAGAAGAAATTTTAAATCGGAAGCAGCTTATAACGAAGCTTGGGAACTGCACAGAGAGTCCCGGTTCATCCGCATCCGAGATGAATCACATCTGAATCGTCAAACTTGGGAACATAAAGTAGAGCCAATTCGCCAACAGCGCCAAAACTGGAGCTATAAAAATCTGCAATTGATGCGTGAGGTTTTGCGGCCGAAACGCTGTATTTCCGAAATCTTTGCTGAAGCTTACACTATTCCCGCCCGTGCAGTGCTAGAACCGAGAAAACAGGTGATAGTTTCTCGCGCTTGCGGTGGATGTCCTGTTTGCAGAAAAAACAGGGAACCAGAGTTTTCGGGAATTATGCCTGCGCCATTACCTGTATGGCAAAAACCGAATTTTTTTGTAGGTGAAGAACTAAAAGGATTGCTAGGAGGAAATAAATTAATGCTAGTTTTCTATGAGTCTCTTGAAGCTCAAAGCTGGCAACTCAAAAGCCCTAAACTTTTTAACTGGTTAATCGAGCAGGGAATTAATAATCTTGTTGTGGCTGATGAATTTCAGAGTATATTGATAGGAGCAACCAATGGAATGGCCAATGGTAGATTTGTGTTTTGGAAATACGAACCCATGCTGATGCCGCGCATTCCCACCCTGATATTTCATCCGCCCGGAAAGGCTATCCCTCACAACTATCTGTCACTCAACAGAACTTCTCAAGCTCCGCTAATCATTATGCTTCCCGTAGATACACCCGATCCGAGCCGCGATGACCGCAAGCTGATTAATATTTTTTCAGGCAGATACTTGATGTTTAACCATTTTTGCAGGGAGGTTAATTTATGAGCGTCTTAAAAACTGCTTTGGCTACTCCTAGCAGAATGCGAGGAATATTTAGATATTTACTTGAAGCACCCAAACAGCGCGAAAACAAGGAAAAACTCACTCGGCTGCTTTCTCCACATGAATTGTCAGAAGGGAGAAACAAAAGTGCCGAATATCCGATGTTTGATGCTGCACTGCGAGAAAGCATAAAATGTCGCTTATTAATCGCAGACAATGATGATATTGCTATAAATTTTGAGATTCCCGAAGCATCTCGACATCCTAAAATGGGTGATAAATTGTTACCCGATACGCTGGTACAGCTATTGTTTGCTTCTGATAACGAAGATGAAGAAGATTTAGGTCGGTTAATAGCATGGTATTTAGCACAGGATATTTATGATGCTCCCGGTACATGGCAAGAAGTAGAACAGCGTGTCGCAGAGCAGGGAGTTGCTGAGTCTTTAGATTTGAAAATATCCAGCAATAGTTTGTTTGGTCAAGTCGAGGACTGGATGTGTTATTTAGGGTTTGCTTGGGGTCATGCTTCAGATTCCAACAAAAAACTTGTTGTGGCTGAGCCAACTGCTTATCTCAGACGAAATTTAAAGGATTTATTTCAAGGAGAAGCAAAAGCTAAACTTTCAATTCGAGATTTTATCGATCGTCTAGCTCAAAAATGTCCTCTGTTTGAAACTGGAAAATTTCGAGAACAGGTTGAAGAAAAAATTGGTGGTCGCTTACCCAATCATTTATCAACTAGCACGGCTTTTGCTTTATTCCGCCTTCAGGATGATAAGTGCATCCAGCTTATAAAAGAGTCGGATGCCGATTTATTCATCTTTCCAAGTGGTGACAAAGAAGCAGGATTTTCTCATATTATTTGGACGGGAGTAGAACTATGACTTTTACAAAATTTGTTTGCTGGGATGTCGATCGCGTTCGCCGCGTAATGGGTGTGGAGGCTACGCAAACTCCAGATAGTATATTTCTGGCAACTCACCATCCAATTGCCATGTACCGCCAGGAACTTATCGATGCACCGTCGCGTGTTACCTACAGTGAGGAACAATTTCTGAAAGACTTTCTCGCTGAAAAAGATTTCGCTTTCGTGCCAGTTTTAGGAAGTTCCGGGACGGGAAAATCTCACCTGATTCGCTGGCTGGCTGCCAATATTGAATCGACCCAAAAGCGCCGAGTTTTGCTCATACCCAAAATTGGAACGAATCTCAAAGATATTCTCAGTTTAATATTAGAAGGGATGGCAGGAGCAACTTTTGATGAATACCGGCAGCGTTTAAATCGAGCCACTAGCAGCTTGACAGAAGCGCAAGCGCGGGAACAACTTCTGAATCAGCTTGCGGCTGCGGTTGGCCCAAACGGTCGGGGCGATCGCACAAAACTGTCGGACGTGGAAGATTACCTAGTTGGTGCTGTTGATTCTTTCCTATACGATCCATTTTTCCGAAAAGAATACTGGCTAAAGGATGGGGGTATTATCCATCAATTAGTTATCCACATTCTCGGACAGCGAGATACGGTAGAAGTTGTGGAAGAACGGAGGCATTTTTCGCTAAATGACTTGCCTCTCAATGTTTTAAACTTGCAAAAAGCTGGGCAGTCTGCGCGGGAATTTTATAGCTTACTCATCGGCGATGAGGATATTCAAAGGGCAACTGTAGATTGGTTGAACCGACATTTAGATGAAGCCATAGCTCAGGTTTTGAGCTTGGGGCGGGAAGATTTACAAAGATTGATGGGGGAAGTTCGCGAAACTTTAGCCCAACAAGGAATAGAGTTAGTTTTGCTGATTGAAGATTTTGCTAAATTGCAAGGCATCGATCGCGAAGTTTTAGAAGCAGTTTTAGCGCGACCTCAACAACCGGGTGGCAAACATTTGTGCGCGATCCGAACGGCGCTAGCTTGTACTACGGGCTATTTTGACAGTCTGAGGTTAGATACTGTAAAACAGCGGATTACTTTTAGCGTTAATCTTGACCTTGGCACAGTTGGCGAACAATCTTTAGTGAATTATGCAGATATCAAACAATTTGTGGGTCGATATCTCAACGCCGTGCGTTTGGAGGATAAAACAATTCAAAATTGGTGGGCTGACTCTCGCAATCGCGAAGGTGCGGATCGAGAATCTCTACCTAGTGCTTGCAATGAATGCGAACATAAATTAGCTTGTCATGCAGGTTTTTCAGAAGCAGACGGTTTGGGTTTGTATCCTTTTACGCCTGAAGGATTAGAACAAATGCTTTCTAGAGTCAATCCCGGCAATTTTAACCCTCGGATTTTGATTAAAGATGTTCTTAAGTGGACGCTAGAAAATTCTGCTGCTGATATCGAGGGCGGAGAGTTTCCTGCTATTTCTGTGCGAGAACACTTTGGTAAGATGCGGCTGAGTGCAATGGTTCAGGGAGATATTCAAGCGAAAGATCCAGAAAATGGCGATCGCCGCCAGATTCTCCTAGATTTGTGGACGGATAGTAACGAGCTTTGTGATTTGCACCCAGAAGTTCACTCTGCATTTGATATTCCGGCGCTGGGCGTGAAGGTTCAGCCTACAAAAAAATCATCATCTATTTCTGGTCCTAAAGAGTCTAGGTCTTCTGTTAGTAAGTATCAAGTTGAGTCACAATCTAAAACTAAAAAAAATCTGGCAGCAGCCGGACAAGTTCCCGACAAGCTGACTAGGCAAAAAGAATTTCTTGATAGGTGGAACAACACTCAAGAAAGTTTCCCGCAAGATATCGCTGGGGAACTGCGGCCGTTGATTTACTCAGCTATCGGCGAGCGGATCGAATGGGATACGGAAATGCTGCTTAAGGGGGTTTTTGCTAGTAGTGGGACGACATATTTTAAAAGCAGAAATATTACTTTTTATAGTCGAAAAGTGACGAGGGAGACGATTTCTGGAGTTAAACTATCTCTTCCTCTGAATCCTGATGATGCAGATGAGTTTCGGGAAACGGCGATCGCCTTTCAAGGTATTTTGCAATACAACCATTACAAGCATTGGAAGTTCCCCGATGGATCTCGCTACTTTCGCACCTACGCCAAACAACTGGAAAAATGGAGTCAATATGTAGTTGAGCAAATTCGCCTGTATCCCCGCGAGTCTGGGGAACCTTGGAACCCTGTCCCTGCGGCAGTTGAACTACTGGCGATCGCCGCCACAATGGCAGGACATCCTACAGATTCGATTGAACATTTGATTAATAGTTTGTTTCTCGATTTAGAAGCAAAAGATTTAGAAAATCGTTCAGCTAACTGGAAAAAGCTATTTAATAGCTTACAAAACCACCGGGAGGCTTTACTAGAAATTGTTAAAAGTCGCACTGCCTGCACAAAAGGAAGTTCTAAACAATTTCAGATTATTGATGTTGTACAAATCCTCGACCCATTGCAACAGGTTAGCAAATCTTGGCAACCTCAATGTGAAATTCCGACAGATGTTCGAGAAAAGTTTCCCGAAATTGAGAAAGCGCGTCAAGCTGCGGATGAACTGCTAGAAAAAGCGATTCAGGAAGAGTGCGATCGCCAACTTGGTGTTTACAATTCTCTAGTAGCTGCATTAGGGGAAGACATCAAGAAAAAAGATGTTACCGATTTAGTAAAGCGGGCGATCGATAGCTCGACAGAAGCTGGTGTATTTCGAGGCAGAAAGAATGTCGATGAGCTAAAATCAGTATGGGAACAGTTTAAACGAGTTGGGCTTGATAGATATTTAGGAACAATGAAGCGCGTGCAAGCTGAGAAAGATAATCCCGATAGTAAACCGGGGAAGCTGCTTGAGTATCTCAGGGAAAATCATCAAAAAACAATGACAGAGGCTGCCGAATTTGTCGGCAGCACTAACAATTTTCTTGATGCTTCTCTAACCGATGCGAATAACCAAATTGAAGTTTTAGAAGTGTCAGGTGGTGCAACAGTAGAATCTTGCCATAGGGCTATTCAAGATGGATTGGCTAAACTGCGAAATCTAATTACTGAAATTAAAGGATAGATAATATGCTTCTCGAAAAATCAACTCAACTGATTGACTTATCTCACAAGAAAATTAATCTTCAGACGTATGCAACCCATCTTCAAGGCTTTCAATCTCGACAACAGCAAATAGAGCAAGCTGTCGCTGGAACTATACCTCTCGTTCAATCTTTGAGAGCTTTTCGCCAAAGAGGAATTGCCAATTTCGCTCTAACTCAAAAAGCTGACGAACTGCTGAATTTTATTGCTAATGTTGAGGCAGAATTTAAAGCAGATCCTGAGTGGATTATAGACAATGAAAATTTCAATAAAATAAATTTCAATTTGAGGATAGAGCAATTGCAAAAAGCTCTAGAAGACCAATTGAGTCAAGCTTGGCGGCGCTACCGAAATCAAAATAGGCCCCGCACTAATAATGAAATCCTAAATTTATTGGATAAAGTTTCGGCATTTAAGCCAACTATCCAACGAATTAGAAATTTAGATTTGCAAATTCGGGCGTCTAACTCAATTCCCCAAAGCAGTGAGGATTTTGATAAAGTCGATCGGCTAATTGAGCAATTAAAGCAGTGCTGGGAGGGCTTAAATGCTGATGAGGTTCCTGAAGCAGTGCTTCGTTTTCTGAGAGTGGCTGCTAATGAGGGTGCTACCCTGGGACTTTTAACGCCAGAGGTAGAAGATTGGTTGACTAAACAGGGTCTTATTGATTCTTTACGAATTCGCTTGACCTAATAAATGGTTTGCGATTGTCCAAGAAATCACTGACGCACCCTCCTGCATTTTCTAGGGTACCGACAAAGTGCGATCGTCTGTACTCTGCGGTGCGTCAGCAGCAAATTGTGTGAGTTGAGTCAAATCTCTTGACTGACCAAGAATTTCTTGATGATACCCGCCACGTGATTTATCCGTGGAATCAATCCAAAATTGAAAATCGAAAATCTTCAAGCCCCCGCATTTATCCGTGGGGTCAATCTAAAATCTAAAATCTAAAATCTAAAATCGATTGACGCCCCCTACTGCATTTTCTAAAGTACAAACAAAATAGAACTTAAAAAGATTAGATTCTAGCGAACGGCCAGGGCGATACTGTGCGTGTAAATCGGCAGTCGAAAAGTTTTCAATAACTTTGAGATTGAGTTCATCAGCCCAAGTTGCAATCTTTTCAAACCCAGTAATCCACGGTGCATACATACTTTCGTATTTATCTATGTAATCATTGATATCTTGGTAGCCCGTCGTTCTCAAAATCACCTTTTCCGACATATAATCAAAGGATACTCGAAAATTAGGAAAATTGTCGCGAATTTGTTCTAGTACAAATATTACATCTTTTTTGTCAACCAAAGTAGTGTTGCCTTCCCACAAAAAATATGTCTGTCGAGCGAAATCAAATTCACTCTGTTTCAGCAAGGAGATTAAACCGTCTTTTACGTAATCGCCGGGAATATAGCGAACATTGGCAGTAACTTTGTTTGCTTTGAGAGTTTCTGCTTTTAATTGAAAAGTCGCGCGATCGTCTATTTCAAAATAAGTGACTTTTTCGCCATTAATTCTAGCAGCGCGAGTATCCAAGCCTGAACCTAAAATAACTACTTGCTTGCAACCTCCTAAAATTTGATTTGACAAAACATCATCAAAATATTTAGTCCGCAACTTAACCATTTCTTTAGCGGCGGGAGAGCTTTGAGCTATGTGGCTAGCTACTTTTTTTGTTTCCTCATTCAGCCATATTTTTACTACATGATCAGTATACAGAGGAATGGCCTCTTCATTCTCTTCTGCTCTAAATTCCGCAACGATAAAAGCAGTACCAGTTACATTTTTCATGGCTAATCTTTCACCCTTACTAAGTAGTTGGTTACAAATAAACATTAGATGGGGAGGGGGTTTTTACACCCCTAAACTCCCTTGTATCTTAGATGTTGCACCATTCTAAATAAGGTTTTTATGAACAGGCAAGATGCCTGTTCCACAAAGAGTGAATTTTATTGTGGAACAGGCATCTTGCCTGTTCTTGAGAATGGTGCAAAATGTGAGTTGCATCCTAGATTCTTAGCTAAACCCGCCTACAAAATACTATGGTTTTTGCCCTTACCTACTTATTGACTTCTCGCATCTGCTAAAGACTCATTGCTCGCTTCAGCATCCGAATGCAGTTCAGCTTGGTGTATTTTATCAGGAATCAGTCCCTCCGGCCGCACAAGCATCATGACAACAAGAGTTAGGCCGAATAGAAATAAGCGCATTTGAATCGGGTCTAAACTGGTTGCCAGAAAGTCTCGCAACTGGGGAATTGCAATCCTGGGGAGTACAAAAGTATTCAGAAAACCCTTGAGGACTTGCGCTAATTGTGGCAGATAAAGTCGATCGGCAGACATGATAATGATAGCCCCCAAAATCACCCCGGTCATGTTGCCCAAACCGCCTAAAATCACCATACACAGGATGATTACCGACACCGAGAAATCGAAAACGCTGGGAAAAATTGCGCTGATATAGGCGGCGTAAAACGCGCCTGCAAAGCCCGAAAACGTCGCTCCCATCGCAAAAGCCGAAAGTTTGGTTTTGACCAGGTTAATCCCCATCGCACTCGCCGCTAATTCATCTTCGCGCATGGCATTCCACGCCCTCCCCAAGCGGGAATCTCGCAGCCGCGAAATCATGAAGTAAGCGAAGACAACTAACAGTAAAATTAGGTAGTACCAGGGAAAGTAGTTGCCGGTGCTGAAAGTGCCGACGATGGGGAGAGATGGTCGCCCGATCGGGTTTATTCCCGCTTCGCCGCCGGTGAGGTTAAAAGGTCGATCGCACCCAACCAGACACAGCACCAACTCTGGTTTGCCCAAAACAGCCGCAACAATCTTCGAGACTGGTTCGTCGATCCGAATCGCCGTTAAATTCCTAAAGACAACGGGGATAATTTCGCCAAAACCGAGGGTAACAATCGCCAAATAATCGCCCTTGAGCCGCAGTGTCGGAATACCCAGGATTACGCCCGCGATCGCAGCTACACCGGCCGCGATCGGCAGTACCACCCAAAAGTTCCAAGCAATATTTAACTGCCCAGAAGATAGCAAAGCCGTCGTGTAAGCGCCGATCGCAAAAAACGCCGCATATCCCAAATCCAACAAACCCGCAAAACCCACCGTAATATTCAAACCCAGCGCCAACATAATAAAGATTTGAATCTGTACTACAGTAGCAATCCAGCCGGTCTGAGCCTGAATGTCGATAAACGGAAACAGAATTAGAATAAAAGCTAATGTCACCAGAGTTGCCAGCCGCTGGCGTTCTCCCTGCAAACCCTGCAAAGCACCCATTAACGTAGCTGTCAAAATTGCGATCGTCAAACTGCAAATCCCGTACAGCAGCGTCGTCGGCAAAGCAACAGCAGGTTGACCAGACAAAGGTCTAATCAAAACCCCTTCTACCACACTCGCAACTAACAGCCAAACTCCCAATCCCAAACCGGCTAAACTGCCGATCGCAGCACCCATTTTCGGGCTGTAAACCTTCTGATCCCGACAGCTCATAAAGCCCGCCGCCGTACCCATCAGCCAGCCGATCACAGTGCCGCTCCAACCGCCGAATAACAAAACAGTCAAAGAGGCGATCGCCCCTAAAATACCAGTCGATTTAATTGCTTGGATTATTTTATTAGTCATTAGTCATTAGTTATTAGTCATTAGTTATTAGTCACTGTCAACTGTCAACTGTCAACTGTCAACTGTCAACTGTCAACTGTCAACTGCTATATACTGGAACTGTTACCCCAACACACTTCAAACGGGCGATCGCTATATGGTACAAGCACCTCAAAAAACTATCACCCTCGACGAGTTTTTGCAACTCCCAGAAACCAAACCCGCTAGCGAATACATCAAAGGTGCGATTTTACAAAAACCTATGCCACAAGGAAAACACAGCACAATTCAGGGAGAACTTATCACGAGGGTTAATGCAGCGGGCAAACCTCAGCGGATTGCTTGGGCATTTCCAGAACTTCGCTGCACCTTTGGCGGACGTTCTATTGTCCCCGATGTCGCGATTTTTGTTTGGAATCGCATTCCCCTAGACGCTGACGGCGAAATTGCCAATACATTTAATGCTCACCCAGACTGGACAATAGAAATTTTGTCCCCAGCCCAAAGCCAAACCAAAGTCACAAACAATATTTTGCACTGTTTGAATGCCGGTTGCCAGATGGGTTGGTTGCTCGATCCCGATGAAAAAAACATTTTAGCCTATCCCGCAAGGCAGCAGCCGATTTCCTTGCAAGAACCAACAGATATACTCCCGATGCCCAATTTTATGCCGGAAATGCAGTTGACTTTAGGCGAAGTTTTTGGCTGGCTCAAACCTGGCTTTAGTATCGAACCGAAAATAGTGGAATTGAGTAAATAATAGGCGATCGCGCATACTCATTTCTTAATTTACGCACTACGCTGCTCAGTGCGATTTTCCTCAAGGGCGATCGGGATCAGTTGAACCTCCAATCGCTGATTGAGCGCACGTGCAATTTTTTGCAGCATTAAAAGCGAGTGTTCCTCATACTCAGCATCTTCAAGCTCCGCAATCACCGAATGTTTTGTCCCAATGCGATCGGCAAGTTGCTGTTGGGTCAATCCTGCTTGCGTCCGAGCACGATAAATCAGTTGTGCAAGTTCTGCATTGAAAGAGGATTCTTTAATCATTTCCTCCATTTCAGGATCTTCAGAGGTCATTTGTTGAAGGATCTTCAGTGCATCATTCGTCTTCGCCATCTTCTGTTTCCTCCACATAGGTATGAACTGCTGGATTGGCTTCAAATTGAGCCTTTTGCTGAATTGCCCGCTCAATCTCTGTATCAGGGACTCGATCCTCATCTTTTGTGATGGCATGAGCCAAAATTGCTACATTCTGCCCATTAAAGAAGTACAAAATGCGATACTGCACTCGGAGATGCTTTGCCCGTAATTCATAAATTCCGTCACGCAGGTAATCTGCCACAGGTCGTCGTAACTCGTAACCTGTACTTGCTAGTTGTTGAATTCGCGCAACACAGTTGGCATAGCCTTTGCGATCGTGCTTCAGGAGTATCTTAAGCCATTCCAGAACTGGAGCCGCGCCTTCTCGATCTTGATAAAAAATAACTTTTGTTTCGGGCACAGTTTTCGACCCTCGTCATCCACATTTACTTTATCACAATATTGCTATAATTAGCAGATTTGGTGATGCGAGGCAGAGCCTCTAGACATCAGTTCCCAAGCCGACCCTGGGAACCAGTTAAATTGCTTGAATTATCTTGTTTGACATATTCCCCTTTTTCCATTTCCCAATTAAACCTTTTCCTGAACATTTTCTCCCAACAAACCCCCAGGCCGAAAAGCCAAAATCACCACCAAAACCCCAAACACCCAAGCATTAGTCCAGCGGCTCGACAAATACTGATCGCTCAAAGACGAAAGCAACCCAATCAAAACCCCCCCCAACATCGCCCCGACAATATTGCCAATTCCCCCCAAAACTGCTGCCGTAAAAGCCCTCAAACCCGCCGTAAACCCCATCGTAAAAACAATAGTATTGTTGTACAGACCAACCAGAATCCCCGCCGAACCCGCCAAAGCTCCCCCAATCAAAAAAGTCAGAGCAATAATCTGATCCACATTAATTCCCATAATTTTAGCAGCATCCCGGCTTTGAGCAGTTGCCCGCATCGCCTTTCCCAGACGAGTGTATTGCACAAACACATGAAGCAAAACCATCAATACCACCGCCACCACCAACACAATTAAATCTTTCGTAGTAAATACAATACTCGTTTGAATTCCCAAAGCTTTGAAAATATCAACTCGCGGCAACAAATCGGGAAAACTTTTCGGCGCAGCAGAATTAGAACCCATCACCGGAATAAAAGCTTTCAATCCTCCCCAAAACAGCCCCATATTTTGGAAAATAAAAGAAACTCCAATTGCCGAAATTAAAGGAGCTAAACGAGGAGCATTTCGCAAAGGTCGATAAGCATACTTTTCCACAACAATATTCAACCCAGCACAAAACACCGAACATACAATTAAAGCAACTAACATCACCGGTATAGCAATAGCCAAAGGTGCGCCATCTTGCATCCCAAAAGCCCCGAACACGGTTAGGGAAGCAAAAGCACCCAACATATACAAGTCGCCGTGAGCAAAATTGATTAACTCAATAATGCCATAAACCATAGTGTAACCCAAAGCAATAATTGCAATCAGCGCGCCGTTAACAAGACCAACTAATAATTGTTGGATAAAAACTTCGGGATTGCTGACTATTTCACCAACTATTTTTGGCAAATCAAATCCTGCGATCGGGCCTAATAGCAAAACTATATAAACTACACCTACATATAAGAGAATACTTTTCCAGTTTTTCATAATTATTCGTAATGGGGAATTGGAAATTGGGCATTAGGAACATTCATTCTACTCGTTTCTAGGCAGATATTAGAAACGCGGATTCGGAGGCTCTACCTCCAATTTTTCGGATCGGAAAGCCCAGCCGGCCAAGAGTGACATTGGTTCCTAGGCTCTGCTTAGGAACCAGTTAAAATCACTACTGACAACAGTCAACAGCCAACAGTCAACTGACAACAGTCAACAGTCAACTGACAACAGTCAACTGACAACTGACTAATTATTCCGTCTTGAGCGCATTCACGAACTCCCACTTGCCACCTTTAACCACATTTCCTGACATTGTAGTCAAGCTCGTGTCGCCGTTGGTGTCAAAACTCCAAGTGCCGAGTACCCCGTTAAAGTCTTTAGTTGCCAAGACAGCTTCGCGGATAGCAGCGCGGTCATTTTTGCAAACTTTATTAATTGCGCCGATCGCAACTTTAGCAGCTTCATAGGCATAAGCTGCATAAGCTTCCGGTTCAGCATTATATTTTGCCTTGTAACTTTCGTACCACTTCGCGCCCGCACCAGTCAATTCTTGAGGAGGCAAGCCACCAAAAGTAGCGTAAATTCCTTCGGCATCTTTGCCCGCCGCGTCAATTAAAGCTTGCTCTTTAATGCCGTCGGGCCCCATGAACTTAACTGCATCAGCCGCCATCCCAACATTTCTCATGTCTTTAATTATTTGTCCGGCGTTGCTCTGAGTAGTGCCACCGAAGTAAATCATGTCGGGATTTAAAGCTTTGATCTTATTCATTAACGCCTTATAGTCGCTAGCTTTAATATCAATTCCCTCTCTTCCGAGGACTTGAATTCCCAACTTTTTAGAAGTTGCTTCAAAAACATCAGCGATGCCTTTGCCGTAGAGTTCTTGGTCGTCGAGAATGTAGACTTTTTGTACGCCTAAAGATTTCGCCCAGTTGCCAGCTACAGCCCCTTGAAGGTCGTCAGCGGGGACAACGCGGGTGAAATTACGAGTGCCAGCGGGATAATAAACGTTGGGTTCTTTGGCTTCGCCTTTTCCTGGTTTAGTCAGTCCCGGATAAGTGTTGGCCGGACTGATCATGACGATGTTAGCTTGGTTGAGCACGGGAATGGAAAGTTTGGCGGCACCGGAGTTATAGTGACCGATGACGGCAACTACCGAAGCGTCAGCGACGGCTTTGTTGGAGTTCGAGGTTACTTGGGCGGGGTCCCATTTGCCGGCCGCGGCGGTGGCGTCATCGTAAACTTCGTATTGGATTTGGATTTTGCCGTCGCAAGCTTTGGAGTTGGTTTCGGCGAGGGCTTGTTGGATGCCGTTGACCATTGTTTGAGCTTGACCCAAGGCGCTGCCTGTCATCGGCAGCATGGAGACAATTTTGACAGTATTTGGGTCTCCGGGGCTGCTGACTGCGACGGGAGTGGCTGCAGGACTGGTTCCGGGGCTGCCTCCGGGAGTTGTGGCGGTGGGTGCTTGAGGATTTTGACAGCTAGCGCACAGAGAGGCTATTCCGGCGGCAAAAAGTAATTTCCGCAATCCTCCGACGCCGAGATTGTGTGTTGAGTTGATTTTTGGGGATGTGGCACTTTTGCCCCCTGACTTCTGGGAAAACTTCATAGGTTGGTTCGTTTGTTGCTTGCGTCTTAGCATATTTTCACTGTTTTAAGTATGTAGTCAAGGGTTAGCACAAGTTTAAAAAATTTGTGTCAACTATCAAAAACAGACCTAGAAAGGCAACATCAGGACTTAGGCCGAGCGATCCTGTATCAGCGGCGGCGGGGGCTGCCCGTACAATGCGTGAGTTCACGATTCCCTCGCGGTTAACTAGATCCGCGATCGCAGATTTCAGTATATGTGTTGACATTGTGTATACAAAAAATTAGCATATAAATATGCTAGGGCTACTAGCTCAAATTACTACTGTGTCTAGCCAGAGGTAACTGTTATGCACCCGCCAGCATCTGAAGAATCAGTCAGCCAGACCCGCGATGTGACAATCAACATTCGAGCTAAGCCGAATCAACGCGCTGTAATCGATCGCGCGGCCCAATTACAGGGAAAGAGCCGATCGGAGTTCATGCTTGAATCAGCTTACCAAAAAGCTCAAGATGTTCTTCTAGACCGCTGTTTTTTTGGGTTAGATGAAATTAAATTTAAGCAATTTTTGGCGCTGCTGGATGCACCGCCGACGCCAAATCAGAAGCTAAACGCATTACTAAAAACAAAATCTCCGTGGGATTAGATCGAGATTTAGGCCAACTCTGCCCCCCTGAAAAACTGAACTCGTTACATCAAATTGAGACCTTTGATTCAGGCAACAGTCAGTTAGATGAATGGCTCAAGCGCCGCGCTCTGAAAAATGAGTCAGAGGGGGCTTCACGGACTTATGTTTTGTGCGATCGCCAAGCAGTCATTGCGTACTATTGTCTTGCAAATGGAGCAATAGCACAAACTACTGCAACGGGTAAAGTCCGGCGCAATATGCCCGATCCGATTCCTGTTATGGTGATTGGACGGCTTGCCTGCGATCGCAACTGGCAAGGTTCCGGCATCGGACGCGCTTTGCTGCGGGATGCAATTCTTCGCACTTTGCAAGCTGCTGAGATTGCAGGAATACGCGCAATTCTCGTACACGCTATCTCCGAAGATGCGAAGCAGTTTTACCAGAAGTGCGGGTTTACTGTTTCGCCGATCGATCCGATGACACTCATGGTGAAAGTTAGCGATGCCATTGCTTCACTTTAGCTCAGACATTATTTGCTCTCGTTGGAGGTTGACTCGCGGATGATTGAGTTGCAATCAGATTTAGAATATGTAGTGAGCGATCGCTTAAAAGTCTCTCTGGATGCGATCGCGCAATTTTGCCAGCGCTGGAACATTGTCGAGTTTGCCCTGTTTGGCTCAGTGCTGCGGGATGATTTTCGCCCTGATAGCGATGTGGATGTATTAGTTACTTACGAGCCATCCCACCGCCTCACGCTGTCTCATTTATTGGGTATGCAGGAAGAGATAGAGCATTTATTTCAGCGATCTGTAGATTTGGTGGAAAAAAAGCTGTTAAAAAATCCCTATCGGCGATCGAACATTTTGAAAACCTATCGAGTGATTTATGCAAGCGGGCGATCGGGATAGAGCTTCACTTTGGGACATGGCGCAAGCAATCCGTCGGATTCAGGAGTTTACTGCTGATGCCTCTTGCGACACTTACCTTGAAAGTGTTTTTATGCAAAGTGCCGTAGAGCGGCAGTTGGGGATTTTGGGCGAAGCAGCTCGCAGAGTTTCGAGCGAGTTTCAGCAGTTCCATCCCGAAATTGATTGGCGAAATGCGATTAACTTACGAAATATTTTGGTTCATCGCTATGACCAAGTGAGTTCGGAAGTTATTTGGAATATCGTTACAAGTATTTTGCCTGGTTTGCTGGTGCAAATAGAGGCATTACTGCCACCGTTACCCGATGATATTTGATATCATGCCCGGTCAAATTCCTCCGCTTAGCGCTTGAGGGCGATCGATCCGGTTTGTAGTGAGGACTTTAGTCCGCAGGATCGAAGGACTTTAGTCCTCACTACAAACTAATCTTAATCGATATCATTCAATCGGACATCAACTACGGTAGCTGACCTAATTTTTTAGTAAGAATCGCTACAGCCACTTCGTAATCCTTTCCGAGGAGGTAAGCGAAATGATAATAGCTGGCAAGATAGAAATCGCAACCAAACTTCTGATAGCGATCGCATATCGCCAGAAATCCATAACGGGCATCGCTGGGCTTTGTGAACCAATCACGATGGTAAGAGTCCTGAAGAAACAGGGTGAGTGTCTGTTGGTCAGCACTCGGAATCAATCGAATGGGATGGATGCAGGCATGGTGCGATCGCGGCACTGGCAGCAGCAGGTTATACTCTTGGACTGTGAGAAAATCTGCCAGACTATCTTCGGATATCTCAAAGTAGGATTCCTGCGGTAACTTGAGAAAATGATGCCACGCCATCCAAAATTCGTGTTTGCTGTCAAATCCTGGATCGATATCTAATCGCCACTGTCGATCCTGACATAAATCATCGAGAACATCTTGGGGCAAATCCGTGAGTTTCATGAATCGTTTCCCTGCAATCCTTTTAATCGCCTAGTTCGACTATTCTAATAGATATCTAGAGAAGCAAGAGATATTTCAAAAGAGCGATCGCCCGCCAATAAAAGGTGCGCGATCGCACTCCACTTATTCCTAATTCTCTAGCTCCTTTAACGCTTCAAACACCAACAGTGAATCGATCGCCCCAATTGCATCCGACATTCGCAACTCGTGCGTTCCTCCCACAGTAATATACCGCTTTCCTTTCTTCTGAAGAACCTCAACAAACCACTGGTGCATAGTCATCCGTAAATGTTCGCTTTCTCGCGTTCCATCCTGAACAAACCCGAAATCCGGCTGAGTCAAAATATACAAATCGTAGCGGCGGCTGTCTGCAATTTGCTCGACCATCGGGTGTTCGGAACCAAGGTAACGTTTGTGCCAAATACAAGTAGCTAAAGAATCTGTATCGCAGATAACGACTTTGTTAGCGCGAGTAGCAATATCGTCTTCTATAGCAGCTTGTTTCTTGGCAATTTCTACAAATTCATAGCTGTCCCAAATTTCCGGATCGGGCGAATATTGCCTGCCTTCCCAGTAACACCTGCCGTATTCGGGAACCCAAACAGTTTGGTAGTGCTGTGCGAGCGATCGTGCCAGGGTAGTCGTGCCGCTCGATTCTACACCCAGCACGCAGACTCGTTTGGCAAAGTAGGCTTTGGCTGGGGGAGTCAGCATTTGCCAGTGTTCGGCTAAGTGCGATCGCAATTGCGTTCCCGAAATCGGGAATTTGAGCCGTTCGCGATCGACTGCACAGTGTTGAGATCCCATCAGTTTTGCCCAAGGTTCGCCGTAATCTTCTGAAGAAAAAGCGATATCGGGTTTTCGCCCAGAAAGCACCTCAAGAGTCCTCTGAGCCCAAGGTTCGGGGGCTTCCGGCAAATCGTCGAGCACTTCGATAACTTCTGCATCGGGATGCAAAAACCGAATCCAGTCGGCTCTAACGCTTCCTGCAACTGCTTGATTTGTTTTATAACAGGCGAGAACGATTAAACGGTCAACCTTTTTTTTAGCTTCTCGAATTAAGTAGTCGTGTCCTTTGTGGAAGGGGTAAAATTTGCCTACAGTAACACCGAGTATCATAAAGATTGCTGCTGTTTTAACTTTTGTTCCGAGTAAATCCGCTGAAAATTTTGCAGTCCGAAAATTGCCATTAAGCAAAATATCGCGTACAAAATACTCGTCAGATATAGCCCGCGCGAGGCATACAAGGGAACGTAAATCGTGTCTGCAACAATCCACAAATACCAGCTTTCGAGATAGCGTTCCATCAGATACAACTGGGCGATCGCGCTTAAGATGGTGGTCAGGGCGTCCCAAAATGGTGCTGCACCGCCCAAATATACTAATACTGTTCGCAAGCCAAATACACCAACTGTAACGAAGACTGCGGTGAGGATGAGCCAGCGTTGGTTTATGCGAGATACAGGTTTTTCTGTGCTGTTTTCGCCACCCCGCAGCCAAATATAAATTGCTTGGAAGCTCGTGATCAAATAGAAGGATTGAAGCGCAACTTCGCCGTACAGTTTAACTTGATAAAACACCGCAGCGTAGGCGATAACTCCGATTAAGCCGATCCACCAGCCTAGGGGATTGTTTTTAGCAAGCAGCCAAACGCTCCAAGCAGAAGCGATCGCGGCTATCGCTTCGATTAAGTCGAGTTGGATAGGGACAAACCACTGCACTGAAAGCAGGAGCACGAAGATGCTTGCTGCGAAGCCGATTAAGTTTGGCAGATTCGCTTTTTTCATGGCCATCCCTATCCCGTCGGCTGGCTATATTGACTGCGAAATCAAATCCGAATCACTTTTTTCTTTTGAGCGATCGACACTAAAATCTTCATAGTACGATCGCTCAGTATTCACATCCCACAAATCGTGCTTTTCGCCGAGAATATTTCTCACAGCCAGCATCCCCGTCAGCATGGAATGGTCTTGGTTGTTGTATCGGTGCATACCGTTTCGCCCGATCGTCTGCAAATTCTCAAATCCCTTCAAAAAACCTTCAAGTACCTGCAAGTGTCCTCGATATTCCCCATCATAAACGGGATAAGCTTTAAGTTGCCGTATGACAACTCCATCTTGCACCTCAGCAGTTGTTGCTAACCCCAAACCCACCAACTCGCGAGTTGCTAATTCGATAAGTTCCGCGTCCGACATTTCCCAAATCTCATCGCCTACGCTACAGAAATATTCCATTCCTAAACAACTTTTGCTGGCGTCTGGAACTAAAGCGGCGCTCCAATTCTTAAAGTTTTGAATGCGTCCAACTTTGACTTCGGGGGAGTGAATGTAAATCCAGTTGTCAGGAAACAAATCCTTGCGATCGACAATCAGCGATACAATCAAAAAATCTCGATATTTGAGCGATCGCGCGGCGTGCAATACCTCTTCGGGGGGCTGCGGTTTCATTCTTGCTACCAGCGCCGATATCGGCATACTCGTAATGAAATTATCAGCAGAATATTGAACTAATTCTCCGTTTTGCTCCGCAGTAATACTTTTAATCGTATTACCTTCACGCTCAAAGCTAATCACTTTAGTATCGAGATAAACCTTGCCGTCTTTATTCTCCACAGCTTCCGCGAACTTTTCCCACATCATCCCCGGCCCCAAAGCTGGATAATCAAACTCTTTGATTAATGTTTTAGTGTCGTTGCTACCAAACAAAGCATTAATAATTGCTGTTGTCAGCGACAATCCTTTAATCCGCTGCGCCGCCCAATCTGCTTGAATTTCTGAACAGGGAATTCCCCAAACTTTTTCAGTGTAAGTCTTAAAAAATGTTTTGTACAAGCGTTCCCCAAAACGATTGATCACCCATTGTTCAAAAGTTTTTTCTTCCGTAAGTGGCCAAATTCTCACTTTCAGATAGCTCAAAATAATGAGCGTACTCTCAATTATCCCCAAATTAAAGAGAGTATTGAAGGCACTGATTGGATAGTTAAAAAATTTACCTCGATAAAAAATTCGCGACAATCGTGGCACTTTAATAAACTCATTTCCCAGTACCTCTTGCCACAACTGCTGCACGGCTTCAACTTTAGTATAAAAGCGGTGGCCGCCAATGTCGAAACGATAGCCTTTGTAGGTTTCTGTGCGAGCTATTCCCCCAACTTTATCACCTTTTTCTAGTACAACAGGGATGATGCCTTGCTTGACTAGCTCGTAAGCTGCCGTCAAGCCCGCAGGGCCTGCACCGACGATCGCAACAGGATAATGTTTCACTCAGCCTACCTCCAGCTTTTTTATCCAAACTATACAGTTATTTATAACTTTTGACATCCTCACCGACTATCAGGTGCGGTGATTCCCGACAGGTCAAACAAACTGAGTTGAATGAACTCCGGGCGGGTTGACGCTTCAACGGATGCGGCTAACTTGGCGCTAGTCTTACGCTTCCTCTGCAATCCGTTTTGAGTCTCCGAATGCCCTCCGGCGACTTTAATATTTACCGCTGCATTGATATCGCGGTCGTGGCTTGCTCCACAGAATAGACAATTCCACTCACGAATAGATAGCTCCTTCTTGCCACCAATCTCGTTACAACACGAGCAACGCTGGCTGGTAGGTTCCCATCTACTAATGATGCGAAATTCACGCCCATACTTTTGGGCTTTTCCTTCTAGAAATGTTCTGAACTGTCGCCACCCTAAATCGCTAATTGCGCGGGATAACTTACGGTTCTTGACCATGCCTGCGACATTTAAATCTTCCAGAATTACCGCTTGGTTTTCGCGGATTAATCTGGTTGATAACTTATGCAGAAAGTCTGTTCTTGTATCCTTAAGCTTGGCGTACTGTCTGGCTCTCCGTCGCTGTGCCTTCTCGTACCGCTTAGAGCCTCGCTGCTTTCTGGCTAGGTTTTTATCTAATCGCCTCACACGCTGAATACGCTTTTTCAGTGGCAGGAGTGCATCTACTTTTTCACCAGTGCTTAATGTGGCAAAGGTGGCTATGCCCAGGTCAACCCCCACGCTGTTTTCAGTAGGTGGTAAAGTTTCTGGCCCAATCTCCACGACGAAGCTGACAAAATAGCGGTGGGCTGCGTCTCTAATCACTGTGACCGAGCTAGGCTCAGACGGGAGAGGACGCGACCAGACTACATCTAATTTGCCTATCTTGGCAAGATAGAGAGAATCATTTTGCAGCTTGAAACCAAAGGTAGTAAACCGTGCAGACTGTGCAGCCCGACGCTTCTTAAACCGTGGTGGCTTAACAGCTTTTCCCTTACGCTCTCCCTTACATGATTTAAAGAAGTTTTGGTACGCCTGTTCTAAATCATTGAGCGATTGTTGCAGAGGTACGTTAGAAACCTCCGTTAACCATTCTCTTTCTGCTACCTTTTTGGCTTGGGTTATAAATTGCTTCTGTAATGCAGCATTGCTCGGTTTCTTACCTCCTGCCCGATATTCAGCATTGCAGTGAGCCAGTCCATCATTCCAAACCACACGCACACACCCGAACAGTTTAGCGAGTGCCAACTGCTGCGAGGGTGTGGGGTAGACGCGAAAACGATAACGTGCTTTCATAATAGTATTGTATCCTATTACGGACGCGAATGGCAAGACAAAACACTTTTAAAGTAAGGCTTACAGATGAGGAACTAGGCTGGCTCCAAGCTTATGCCGAGAGCAAACAAATAACTACCGCTGAAGTAGTGAGACAATATATCCAAAAACTCAAACCAAAAGAAAAGTCGCCCGCTTAGTGCGAGGCTTGTATCCCATTATTTCCGGTAACAGTGATAGATTCACCCGTGAATACCCTGAGAAACGATCGATCGACCTGATGTTTAAGCACAATTGGCCTTGATTTATTGAGCGGACACCGGCAAACTAACTTTGCCAGTCACAGGCTTTTTTTGGTATAAGTAGCGACCCGTGCCGATCGCGAATGCCAGTCCGCTGTAAAAGTAGAAAAGCCAGTGCCACGGAATTGTTTTCAGGGCAAATAGGATACCGTGTTTACGGTAAAAAAATCGGTAAAGCGGTGCATTAATTGCTACCAGCGGTATTGCGAGCAAACCAGCCAGTAGCAGAAAGCTCAGGGACCAGCACGTCCCCAAAATTGCCAGCACCACTGCATAAGTTAAAATCACGCTGATGCGGTTTGAAACTTGCAAGTTGAGGTCGTTATTCAATTGGCGATCGCGCCAAATCAGTTCTGTCCAAGGCAGCGCTCGGTAGAAAAAGTCAGCTTTCACCATCCCCATAGGTTTCCACCGCTTTAAATGCTTCACCTGCAATGTTTTGCACAGCCGAATGTTATAACCTGCTTGTTTCAAACGGTAGCCGAACTCAATATCTTCGATCGAAGCTTGGCGGTAACTCTCATTAAAGCCGCCCATCTGCAAAAAAATTTCCCGGCGAATCACTCCGCAAGCGCCCCAAAAAGTCGAAGCTTCTTCGTTACCTGTTTGGTGCACGTAGTGGTGCAGCAAGTTCCTGTACTGCGATAGAAAATCAGGATCTCCGGGAGCATCGTCGTAAGAGCCAATGAAAGCAGCTAAGTAGGGATTATTTTTGAACACCGATATCGCATAGCCCACAGCTTCTGGACAAACAGCGACATCAGCATCCACAAAAAACAGAATATCTCCCTTTGCAGCTTGGGCACCCAAATTCCTTGCCCGCGCTGGCCCCCCGCATTCGGGAATCCTGATGACTTTGGCGCCGAATTCCTTGGCTAGACGCCAGGAACCGTCGCTTTCGCCATCTGCTACTACAATAATCTCGATCGGCCTGGGCACAGTTTGAGCCAGTTTTGACAAACAGGTGCGGAAGTAAGAGCCCCCGTTGTGGACTGGGATAATAACGGATACAGTGGGGTCGGCGGTAGAAATCATTACCTAAAGTGTTTAAATTGCAGGGGCTAAAATTTGCTGGAATTTTATTGGTGCTACTTTACGAAGGGTAAATCAGCTCTACTTTTTTATTTATAACTCGATTTCTGTTTGTCTTCAACTAGATTTTTTGCTGGTATTCTCGATTTGATTTTCCCCATTCTTACCTCTATTTTACGCCATATCTTGCTGAGACTGACCTGATGTAGACAACAGCTTTACAAAATCTTTAAATATATCATTGTTTGTGTAAAGTTGGGAAAAAGCCCCAGCAGCATTTGGGTGCGGCTCTGTTGGAATGCACAAGACTTTGATTTTATAAGTAGGCACACCGTATAAAATCAAACATCGTTTATACGGATACCCGCGAACTCTCAGGACTGGCGCCGTACAATTTCTTTTACAGACCTCATCCGTGAGTGACTCCTGCACAAAGTATCGATCGCGACTGGGGACTCAACGCACACTTTATGACTTTTGGCAATATATTTTAAATATACGCCTTAAAATTTCCCCCGCTGTACGATCGAGCTTTAGTAATTTGCTAACATACCCTTAGCTAGCTCCCTTTGAACTAAAACTTTTACCTAAACCATTTTTTATATTACATGAACACCTCCCAAAATACTTTAAATCAGCCATTAGTTTCAGTCATCATACCAGCTTTCAACGCTAAAAATTTTATGGCTAAAACCTTAGAGTCTGTCTGATATCAAAATTATCAAAACATAGAAGTTTTAGTAGTTGACGACGGCTCTACAGATACAACACAACAGCCGAAATCGTCCAATCTTTTGCTCAAAAAAATAGCCGATTCAGCTTATTCCACCAGTCAAATACTGGCGTCGCCGTCGCTCGCAACCTAGCAATTGACAAATCAAAAGGCGAATATATTGCTCCCATCGAGACCGACGATATTTGGTATCCCTAAAACCTAGAAAAACAAGTTAACTGCCTGAATTCCTCAGCACCATCTGTCGGAGTTGTCTATTCCTGGTCACTTGATATCAACGAAAAAGACTTACTCACAGGTGGATTTTACAACTCCACCATCGAAGGAGAAGTATACAAAGCTTTAGTTTATAAATATTTTATGGGTAATGCTAGCTCATCTCTGATCCGCCGCATTTGTTTCGAGAGAGTCGGCGGTTACAATTGCCAATTGAAAGCCGAAAACGCCCAAGGCTGCGAAGACTTGGAACTTTTTCTCCGCATCGCTGAGCATTATCAATTTAAAGTAGTGCCAGAATTTTTAGTTGGCTATCGGCAGATTGCCAGCAGTATGTCTAGCAACTATGCAGCAATGGCAAAATCTCACTCTCTAATTATGGCAGATGTCCGGCAGCAACATCCCGAAATTCCTGCCAATATTTATCGCTGGTCTAACAGCAGTTTTTATATATACAATTTAGCCGTTAAAAGCAACCGTAACGGCAAGCATCGCAGTACATTATTCTGGCTATATCGAGTTTTTCCAGAAGATTCATTGATGACTCTTTTACGCCATAATTTGTATGTGCTGTCAATAGAAAGTATAGTAAAAATAATATTTCCACCGCCAACTAAGTCTGGGTTAGAGTTAAAACAAGCATCAGAATCGAGTGAAGGGACGACACTTGCTAGGATTGAGACGCGAAGGAAAGTTCACTGAATGTTGCCGTCGAACGTAGACGAAAGAATGCGATTCAATAGTTTAGGAAATCGAAAATCTACATAAACCCAACATTGAAAAACCCGGTTTTTTGAATAAACCGGGTTTTTGAGGAAGCTAGAGGGCGTTTAATTCTGCCTGGTTGGTCTGTCAAGAACCAGGAAAAAGGGTTAAATAAAAGAATTTTAATTTTCCATTCTTCCTTCTTCCGACTTCCATCGAACTGACATCCGTTACATCCGTTAGAGAATCCGTTACCGAACTTCCTTCTTCCTTCTACTTAATCTTTCTAAGCGTGAGAAGCTGTAGGAGTTTTAGCTTGTGGGTGCTGGCCGTCTGGCGCAAGGGATTCCCCCTCAATAAACGATCGCAACATCCAAGCCATTTGTTCGTGCTGTTCCATCAAACCAGTCAAAAAGTCTGCGGTTCCGTCATCCTTAAACTCTTCACCGCACTGTTCGACGTGTTGGCGGAGATTGCGAATAATCAATTCGTGGTCGTCAACTAAACGCGATACCATTTCCGTAGCCAAAGGCAAATCGCCGATATGTTCTTTAATCGAGCCATACTTCAGAAAACCCTCAGCAGTACCAATTGGATAGCCACCTAAAGTTCTGACCCGTTCGGCCATAGCATCGATATTTAGTGTTAAGGCCTGATAGTGTTCTTCCCACAACTGGTGGAGCGATCGAAACTGCGGGCCCACTACATCCCAGTGATACTTTTTGGTTTTGATTAACAGCAGATAAGCATCTGCCAGGTCGTGATTCAATAGTTCGATAACGCCTGCACGTTGCTCGTCCGATAAGCCTATGTTTAACTTACGCATTGAAAATTTTTCCTTCAACTCTAACTTTACATTTATTAGAACAAATTACGCCAGCAACTTACATCAACCCAGAGGACGATCGAAGACGATCGCACTTTCGTAAAATATCTGCATTTCAGGTTAAATTAATCGCAATATAGATACCCTTAGATAGATGCCATGAAACTTATTGTTCTGGAGTGCCTTTGTTTGGCAAACACAGGGATGGGGCAACCGATGAGTCCCCGCTCAATCGGGCTATACAAAAAGGCTGCACTATGATTGTTAGTAAAAATCAAGGAATTTATGTCCCAGTTAACCAACATCCCACACAATTAAGTGTGTGGGCTGCTTTAAATGACGGGCTAGGGGACTGGGAATTAAATATAACCGTTTCTAACCCTTGACCCCATCTAGTAGACCGAATGAGAGAACCTGTTTGCTCGCTTCACCTTCAGGAAGACTTGCGCTGCTGTGACAACCACAGCACGCTTGCCGAAGGTATCAACGACAGTGTAGCGTTTTGGGCCCCCATGAAGGCTTTGTCAAACCCGACACTCTGATGAACCATCGTTATGGCAACTGTTTAAACCTGTTTCTTAACGGATGGCGCCTCCAGGACAGATTAAAAAAAGCAGTCCTCTGTGTTTGCGCGAAGGAGGAGATAGAGGACGTTGCAGTTTGTCCTATCTGGGGAATACGCGGTAAAGTAGCAGTAGGAAAGATTTATCCATACTTTTACTAACTGTGGTACTTTCATTGTTAGCTGTAAACCATCATGCGGGAAATCTGCCAGAGCGTGGAAACCATATTTCAACTGCTGTTAGA
Organism: Microcoleus sp. T3_B1; assembly: GCF_036700445.1. NCBI lineage: Bacteria > Bacillati > Cyanobacteriota > Cyanophyceae > Oscillatoriales > Microcoleaceae > Microcoleus > Microcoleus sp. T3_B1. Next base: position 26,798 of record NZ_JAUBOX010000045.1, on the reverse strand, counting down.
CGAACTTAAAAAGTCCACTCGCGCGTCTGAGCAGAACTGCCAAGATGTAGCAGGGCGACTCGCAGCAGAAGTCAACAGGATATGCACTGAAAGCCAGCGGATTCAAGCCTCTGGAGATATAGAAGGTTCAGCCCAGAGCCTCGCTCAGCACCGCTTGCAACAATGCCTCCACTATTACAATTTAGGCTCTGGGCCCGGTAGAGTAGAATTACACAGTACCCTCAGCGCGATCGTCTATCGCTACATAACCCCTCCGCAGGTGCAGTCTAGCTATCAGGCGCGAGTAGAACTGATCAAAGATTTTTTGCAAGGATTTTATCTGGAAGCTTTAAAGGCATTCCGGCGCGAAACCCAACTGCCACCCACCTACAGTCCCCGCACTCGCTTAGAACTAGCAGAGTACATGGCCTTTGTAGAGCGCTTTGGCAAGCGGCGCATTCCTTTACCTCGGAACCGCAGCCAGCAACTAATTATTTTACGGGCCCAAACCTTTTCCCAGCAGCAGCCCAAAGAAACCTCCGTAGATATGGAACAAGCCGCCGACGGAGGCGCTTCAGATTCCGACCAAACTTGGAACGACACCTCGGTGCACTCGGTGCGGGAAGCGATGGCCGGACAGGGTTCGGCGGCAATTCGTCCCCAAGGCGACGAGTCAGAATCTCTGCGGCAAAAGGTGATTGACGAATTAGTCGCCTACTTGAAAGAGCGCAACCAACAAGAATGTGCCGATTACTTCGTGCTGCGCTTGCAAGACTTGCCGACTAATGAAATAGAGTCGCTTCTGGGCATAACTCCCCGCCAAAGAGACTATTTGCAGCAGCGCTTCAAGTACCATTTGCTCAGGTTCGCCATGTCGCACCGCTGGGAACTCGTTCACCAGTGGCTGGAAGCAGACCTCGATCAAAATCTGGGTTTGCTACCTTCTCAGTGGCAGGCTTTTGGCGAGCAAATTGGTCCAGAGGGACAGCGTTTGCTAAAGTTGAAACAACAGGGTCTGTCAGAGTCAGCGATCGCCCAAACCCTGGGTAGCACGGTAGCCCAGGTACAGAAGCGGTGGTTTAAATTGCTGGAACTTGCGTGGGAATTGCGAAATCGTTCAGATTCCGGAGAAGGGGCATCTAGTGATGAATAACGAAACGAACAGGGATGCAGAGGCTTTCGATCGCCATTTTTTAGACTGGATATTGCAGGCGCCGATCGCGAATGCCTCTAGCGAAGATGAGGAAAACCTCAATCCATCCCCTCGCTCACAAGAGTGGGGCGATACAGAAGAGAATTCCGGGGTGGAATACTGGGAATGGGACGAACCAGACCCGCTGGACTATCAAGTGGGGGCGCACAGCAATGCACCCGCACAACCGCTGACAATTGGAGAAATACCGACCGTGCAAGACCGTTTTCAGACCTTGTTAAAACAAAGGCTTAGAGCCGAAATTGAATCTAACCCGCCGCTGTTCCCCTGGGAAACAGAATTCAAAAGCTACGACCACGATTACCCAGACGAGGTAGCCCCGCAATGGGTTCCCCCCCTACACATCTGGACTCCCCAACTACAAAATATCAGGTGGGGCCGCCTGCCAATTCCGATCGCCCAAGGGGTTTTTGCTCAACTGCTAGAACCTTGTCAGGAACTGGTAATGTCGTCGCTGCGGCAAGGATCGAAGTTAGTTCGCGCTGTAGATGGCTTATTTCCGGGCCATTCTCACGAACTCAACGAATTAGCTGGTTTAGTGCTCCGAGGTGCTTTACGGGGACTTCTAGATTTAGAAGATTTCCCGAATTACGAAGTGGCGAGTACCGATCAACAAATGGTGCTGTCGCTGTTGGCCGCCAAGGAAATCATTGAGTCTCTAACTCTCGATTGTCATGTGAATCAGCCGCCGATTTCGCGCGAGTGGCTTACTGCTTTGGGTTCGCTGACTCTGGAGGCTCAATACCTGTCGAACCCCAACAGAGAACAGCCAATGCCGTGTTTAAGAGTTGAGTGCCAATTTCCGGGGGCAGGAAGTTTGGAACTCAAGGGAGGAGATGCCGAAGCAACTGCACATCGTCCGAATTCGGGGCATTTAAGTGTGGAGTTGTTTGACCCGCAACCTAACAAGACTTATGCCCTAGAAGTTCGATTCCAAAACTTCGAGACCCGACCTTTGATGTTTGCTATTCGTCCAATTTTGGCAGGACAAGATAGCAACTAGAAAGGCCTAATTAGAGTAAATAAGGTAGGTGTTTACTCTCTGGTTTGACCTCACACAAAAACAGATGCAATCCCTCGACTTCTGTCGTGGAAAGCCAAAAAAATTAGATATTAGTTCAAGCCCCCAGATTCATCTGTGGATTCAATCTAAAATCTAATGACAGAGAAATAAGATTTAGATATTAGTTAAAATCCAGATTTATCTGTGGATTCAATCTAAAATCTAAAATCTAAAATCGTTTGACAGGGAAATAAGATTTAGATATTAGTTAAAACCCAGATTTATCTGTGGATTCAATCTAAAATCTAAAATCTAAAATCTAAAATAGTTGGATGGGTGCACATGACAACTGATAACCTGCGAAATATACCTGTGTTGGGTAAGCTGTGGGAGCAGATTGAGGCCATGCCTCCGCCGGTGATTGAGGATTCTTTACTGCTGCGAATCCTAGTTCAGTTGTTGGTGATTGTGGGAATTGTAGCTACTGACGTTGCTGCTGAAGAAGCCCTGAACCTGTGGGCTGTGCCTGTTAGTATTGTGGGAGCAACTTGGAGTTGGTACCGCCGCCGCGATCGCAATGTAGCTGCTAAGTTCTGCATAGCTATTGGAATGCTGGTGGCGCTGTTCGCTTTTTTTAGCCGCTTGGTGGGAGAATTGAATGATACGCGGTTAGTTTTGGCGCAACTGTTAATCCAACTTCAAGTGCTGCACAGTTTCGATTTGCCCCGCCGCAAGGATTTGGGCTATTCGATGGTAATCGGGCTAATTTTGTTAGGGGTAGCAGCGACTCTCAGCCAAACCTTGACTTTTGCGCCGCTGTTGTTGGTGTTTTTGGCTTTAGCGCTTCCGACTTTGGTGTTGGATTATCGATCGCGCTTGGGATTTTTGAAGCCAGAAGCCATTGGCGAAAAAGCACAAGATAAAGGGAAAAAAGAAAGCCTGTCGCTATTTGCTGCTACTTTATCCCCAAAGTATTTTGGTTGGCTGCTGCTGATAACTGTCGGGTTGGGGCTGACTATTTTTGCGTTTTTGCCGCGCCTCCCTGGCTATCAGTTGCGGACTTTTCCGGTGAGTGCTCCTATTGAATATCAGGGGGAGTTTGACTCGCGCAGCATTCTGAATCCGGGGTATGTTAGAGGGGGCAATGAAAAAGGAACTGGCGGAGGAAGGGGGAGAAACCCCGACTCTGGGCCAGGAGAGGTAGACTCTACTTTTTATTACGGTTTTAACCAGCGCATTAATCAAAATTTGCGGGGTGAAATGAAACCTCAAGTCGTGATGCGGGTGCGATCGCAGGCGGCGGGTTTTTGGCGAGTATTAGGCTTTGACAAATACACCGGTCAGGGTTGGGAAATTTCTCGCAACGAACAAGCTCAAAAGCTTACTCGGCCTAGGTGGTCTTATCAATTTTATCTGAATCCGTTTCCCAATGCGCCTCGGAATCAAGAGGTGATTCAAAGTTATACTATTGTTGCTCCAATGCCGAATTTGATTCCGGCTTTAAACAAGCCGAAGGAGCTTTATTTTCCGAGCCCAGAGGTGGCGATTGATGCGGAGGGGGGTTTGCGAGCGCCTGCGGAATTGGGAGAGGGTGTGACTTATACGGTGATTTCTAATGTGCCTTTTCGCGATCGCTCTTTGTTGGGGAAAACTGGTACTAATTATCCGAAAAATATTCGCAATTTCTATTTGGATGTGCCGCCGCAAATTGCCCAGAAGGTGCGAGAAAAAACTGAAGAGATATTGGCTGCAAGAACTAGAGTAGCTCAGTCGGACAGACCGATCGACTCTCCCTACGAAAAAGCTTTGTATTTGGCTCAATATTTAAAGCAAAATCCGAATTACAAAATAGAAAAAGCTTTGCCTTACTTAGAAGAAGGTGAAGATTTAGTCGAGGGTTTTCTGTTTGGCTACAAAAACACTCAGGGTGGCAAAAAAGTTACAGGTGGATATCCAGACCACTTTTCGACGGTACTGACAATTATGCTGAGGTCGATCGGGATTCCGGCCCGAATGGTGGGGGGTTTCGATACGGGGGAATTTAACCCGTTTACGGGTTTGTATATTGTGAAAAATACCGACGCTTTCTTGATGACGGAGGTATATTTTCCCAATCACGGCTGGTTTGCTTTTAATCCGATTCCCGGTTATCCGCTGATTCCGGCTTCGGTGGAAGACAACCAGACTTTTAGTGCGCTGGAATCGTTTTGGAAGTGGATCGCGGGTTGGCTACCGACTCCTCTCAGAAGCGGGCTCGATTCAGTTATAGGTTTTCTAATTGGCTGGATAACTTTGATTGTGGGCTGGTTTCTGGGACAGTTTGCTAAGGGCTGGGTGGGGTTATTTACTGGTTTGATTGCTGCGATCGGCTTTGGCTTTATTGGCTGGTTAATTTGGCAAGTGTGGCGCAAGTGGCGCCACCGCCGCTGGCTGGCGAAGTTGCCGCCGGTGGAGGGGGTTTATCAGGAAATGCTGAAGGATTTGGCGAGTAGGGGTTTTGCCAAGCAGAAAGCTCAAACGCCTTTGGAGTATGCTGAGGCTATGCGCGGGAATCATGCAACTGATGAAGCTGAGGTGATTGATGAAGTTTCGGAAGCTTACGTGCGCTGGAAGTATGGCGGGGAAGCGGGTAATTTGAGTCAGTTGCGGGGGTTGGTGGAAAATTTGAGACGATCGCACTTGAAGAAACTGAAAAAGTTAAGATAAAAATCGGCGACGGAAATTGCTTCTACACAAATAGGAGTTACGGAGAAAAACCCAAGAAACCGGGTTTTTCCGGTTTCTACGGCTGCATGGCGTCTTCTGGGCAAAAACCCGGTTTCTGGTCACCCGCGCATAATCTGATGGCGATCGCAAAATTTTCACTCTTAATACAGCCTCACCCTTTCAATCATCCGTTTGATGAGCAACAATGAGGCGATCGATTTCTTGGTGGTGGCGATCGTAATAACGCCAAGCATTCTCTAGATCGCGATCGGAGTGTGGATTTATGTTAAGGGGAGATGAATGATTCGGTCTTGGTATTCGTTATCAAACGAACCATCAACAATCAAAATCAATTCCTCAATATTTTGCCCAATACTTAAATCTTGATTCAAAACGAAAATCCCTGGAATATGACAACCTTTAGCCAGATGATCTACCAAATGCACGGGCATTGACTTGCGATTATTTGTCACCAAAATAAAGCTATGCTCCTCACACCACACCAAAATCTCCGGATCGAGGGTGCTTTTTGGGGGTGTACCAATTTCACCCACGGCCCAAACTACTAAATCGGGGCGTTTCCGGCGAAGCTGTGTAGCATAAATGGGCGTAACATTCTCATCCATCAAATATTTAAGTGCCATTCTTCAAGCACCCTGGATCGCGGTTTGCCTTTCCCGTTCCGCTTTCAATTTTCGCAATCTTTCTGCTGCAGGATGGGGATTTGCTGCTTGCATTTTTCGCGGCTGATGCGACCACTCCAACCAATCTTGCAAATATCTACTTACTGATTCTTGATTTTTTAAATAATACAAAATAGTCGTATAAACTTCTGCTAAACTGAGAGAAGGATAGAGTTGGTGAATTTCTTCTGCGGTGCGTTCCCGATAAATATACTCATACAGTACCGTCTCAATCCCGATGCGATGTCCTTTAATACGAATATCATCCGGTGCTAAGAAATCAAAATACTCATTAAGTCCCATATCTAAACTTCCTGTTTTAGCCATCTACTATTCTACTCGTTATCAGGAATCCCTTGATTCGCCCGATCGGCATCATCAGAAGTTAAAACATCACAGTCAAGGGTATGCAAATGCTCGAACATTGCGATGATCGCACAGAGTGTTTTGATCGACCGCCTTACTCGCAAGAGTCAGCGAAACATGAGCAAAAAACGGGATTCTTGGTTCAATTAACCTCCAACCCTTGATTTATAAAGTATTAGATAGTATGCGGATAAAAGGACTTGAACCTTCACTCCTCTCGGAACCAGAACCTAAATCTGGCGCGTCTGCCAATTCCGCCATATCCGCATTTTGACATTCAACTACTATAGCACACAACAGAGCGATCGGTCAAGCGATTTTAGATTTTAGATTTTAGATTTTAGATTGAAGGAAGCGACCCACTGATAAATCCGCAGGCTGATGACCACATAGCCCAATCGATTTTAGATTTTAGATTTTAGATTTTAGATTGAAGACAGCGCCCCACTGATAAATCCGCAGGCTGATGACCAAATTGCTCGATCGCTCAAAATCGAGAAACCCGGTCATTTTGGGACACCGGGTTCAATCATGAGTTATCGCCACAGCAATTTTCCGTATTTTTCACTCGTCGCTTACTTTTGGCCCAGCGCCTTCCAGGTTGTGTCGTCCACCATTCCGTTAGCCATCAAGCCCTTATACTGCTGAAAGTTCTTGACAGCCGTAGCAGTGCGAGCGCCAAAAATGCCGTCGATCGGGCCCGGATCGTAACCCTGCATTTCCAAACGCACCTGTAGCGTTTTCACCTTGGAACCGACAGCCCCTTTATTCAGAAGAGTTGGAGGATTACCCGGAACAGCAGCATTGCTCAGAATTGGAGCATTGCTCTGCACAGTTTCAGGAGCCGACGCTGGATCTGCTGCTAAAGCTGTCCAAGTTTCTTTATCCACAATGCCATCTGCGTTCAAACCCTTAGACTGCTGAAAAGCACGAACCGCCGATGTAGTGCGAGAGCCATAGGTACCGTCGATCGTCCCCACCTTGAAACTGTGCACCTGCAAGCGCTGCTGTATGGCTGCAACTTCTGGCCCGTCAGCACCCGCCGAGATAGTTTTTTCCTTTTTCACTGGCGCCTGGTCGCCCGCGTAAAAAGGCTTGTTAAACATATCTGCTTTGGACTTTCCCTCGGGCGATGCTGACGCACCCGGATCGGCGGGAGCCGTAAAGTCTCGGCGGTACTCTTCCTGCACCAAGGGTTCGGAGTCGAAAGCAGCAGTTGCCTTTCGGGTTAAGCCGGGAGCGAGCAGAGCGATCAAGCTGAAAATCGTAACAGTAGTCACACGCATAAATTTCATCCTGTTGGTAAGGTTTGACAAGGTTTCCCTGTTTTCATGTTTCTAAATCTAATTGTATTACCCGGACAGCTTTCTGAGACATATAGCAGAAGCAAGAAGGAAGAATGACTTTCGACTTCGCGATCGGGTAACAAGAAGTCCGAGGGAAGGGGTAATAGACCGCATTGGTTTAGGCCATTAAGAAAGTTCTAAGCGTCTGGCGCGGTTGCTATATCTGCCCCGGTCTCTAGAATTTCGGCAATCGGGACACCAGCACTCAGAATTTGCGAGTTGGAAGTTACCTGTTAGAAGTAGGGGCCGGTTCGCACTATTCCTAATAAACCCGGTTGATTCCGAGATGTTTCGTTACCAAAGCCCATATTTTCGTAGAAACCGGGTTTCTTAGCCTCAGTCCTCTTGTACAAAACCTGCCGTCATTCACAAATATTTACGGGCAGGTTTGGTACAAAGTTGATCCATCAGAGGCGAAGTTTTTTCCTTGAATCCCCCCGTAAGATCAATTTCGGTTGTATCTGAGATGTTGCACCATTCTCAATTACTTGTTTAGGAACAGGCAAGATGCCTGTTCCACAAGAAAATTCATCTCTTGTGGAATGGGCCGTTTAGGAACAGGCAAGATGCCTGTTCCACAAGAAAATTCACTCTTTGTGGAACAGGCATCTTGCCTGTTCTTGACAATGGTGCAACATCTCAGTTGTATCGGAATTATTAAACCCCTCTTGACGCAGAGGATACAGAGAAAGGGAAGAGAGAGAGGAATAATTCCGATACCAACGGATTTGATATAAAAAGCCAAACTCGCGACTTATCGGTTAGCGTGTTCTGCCAATAAAGCCTTGGCTCTTGGCTTGTAAATCAGATAAAACAGCGATTCTATGTAACGGAGCATATCTTCGCGGTTTTCCTTGGACGAGTAGTTCCAGAAACCGTAAGTCCGCGCCAGTGTCAGCAGCTTGGTAGTGTGAATGTTCCAGGTATACGTGCTGTAAACTCGGTCAATCCCTCGCGTTGAAATTTCATACCAATAGTTGGGATTGTGTTCGCATTTCGATAAAAAATCGAGAATTCTTTGGGCAGTCTCCTGGTGGTTAGTCGGATTGATATAAAACCCATTTACCCCATCTTGAATGATTTCCAGCGGGCCGCCAAACTGCGTCCCGAAAGTGGGAATCCCGGTAATCATTGCTTCGAGAATTGTCAAGCCGAAAGCTTCAAATAAGGCTGGTTGAACAAATATACCTTGGGCGTCAGCGATTACCCGGTAGATTTCGCCGGACAGGCTTTTGGAAAGCCTCACTCCCAGCCAGCGAATTTTACCCTGAAGGTTGTATTGGTCGATAATTGCGTAGAGCTTTTTAATTTCTTCTGCTTCTTCGTAGTCTTCGGTTTCTTCGACCCGCAGTTTGCCAGCTACTAGAATTAAGTTGCATTTTTCTTGCAATTCCTGGCTTTTTCCGAACAATTCTGCTAAGCCTGTCATGTTTTTAATGCGATCGAGCCGGGCCATTGAAAATAAAGGGCGCTTGTGCGGATCGTCGAGTTTTCCAAAGACTTGTTCCGGGTCTTCGAGAGTAAACAGCAGTTCGCCCTGGCCGATCGCGATCGCCTTGCACCCGGTCTTCTATCCGCGTGTAGGGAAAGTACACACTTTCGTTAACTCCCGGCGGCACTACGTTGAATTTAGGGAAGATTGATAAAACTGTTCGGGCTTTTCCTATTTGGTGCAGTAGGCAACAAAAGTGTTAACTATATCGTTTCGCAGTAAATATTTGTTTCCCAAAGCGCGTAAATCGCTGGCAAACTGACGCAAGTCGGCTTTTTATTCGCTGGCGATAACAGCCTGAAAGAGTTCTGATAAGCTGTTGTGCATTTAAATTGTATATTTCGAGTCCCGATCAAAAATCGTCAAATCCTCTCCCCCGCTCCCCATCGGACGCTCTCCCTCTCTAAACCATAGGCAATCTAGATGCAACACAGCTTATAGGTAGCCCCTTAATTTTATATCTTCTTTGATATTCGCTCTAAGGGTGGGCGATACAAGTTAGTATCGCCTGTTTTTTTAAAGGTAATTTAAAAGCCTGCAATTTTACCAAAAAATTGGGTCTAAAGCCCCGTCCTTATAGGACGGCTTTAATTCATCAAACTATGAATAATTGTGGAGTATACGAATTTGTAATTAAAAGTTTTTGTAAAAGTGCTATCATATTCCTATGATAGTTTTAGAGTTTAAATTAAAAGGCAAAGCGGAGCAGTATCGGGTCATCGACGAGATGATCAGAACGGCTCAATTTGTCCTAAACAAGACTCTAAAATACTGGACAGAAAATCAAGGAGTTAAGCTGGTAGACTTATACAAACAATGCGCCATCATGGCAAAAGAGTTTGAATGGGCAGGCAAGCTTAACTCAATGGCACGTCAGGCTTCGGCGGAACGTGCCATTTTTGCTGTCCAACGTTTCTTTGCTAATTGCCAAGCCAAGAAACCAGGAAAAAAGGGATATCCACAGTTCAAAAAATATACTCGATCGGTCGAATACAAGACCTCGGGTTGGGAACTTTCTCCCGACAAAAGATACTTGACATTTAAAGACGGTTTTGCCGCTGGAAAGTTCAAGTTAATCGGTAGCCGGGACTTGCATTTCTATGCGCCCGCTGAGATTAAGCGAGTCAGGGTTGTACGTCGTGCCGATGGATACTACGCCCAATTCTGTATCAATAGGGAGCGAAAAGAGGAGGCTGTTTCTAATGGCAAAGCTATTGGAATAGACGTTGGACTAAACCACTTTTATACTGATAGCGATGGCGAAACAGTTGCCAACCCTCGATATCTCCGAAAGAGTGAAAAAGCTTTGAAAAGATTGCAGAAACGTGTTTCTAGAAAGCAGAAAGGTTCGGGCAATCGGAAAAAAGCAATCAATAAGTTGGGAAGAAAACACCTGAAAGTCACGAGGCAGCGTAAAGACTTCGCCATAAAGACGACGCCCGGCGCGGTAAAATCTAACGATTTTGTAGCCTACGAAGAGCTTGAGGTCAAAAATATGGTTAAAAACCATAAGCTTGCTAAATCAATTAGCGATGCAGCATGGTCACAAACTTGATCATTATTTGGAGTATTTTGGAAAAGTGTACGGCAAAACAATATGTGCTGTAGCCCCTCAATACACATCGCAAGAGTGTTCAAATTGCAGCAGTCTAGTCAAGAAAACCCTGTCAACTCGAACCCATATTTGTGATTGCGGTACGGTACTAGATCGCGATCATAATGCCGCGCTGAATATTTTGGCAAAGGGCTTGAAACAGGTAGGAATCAATTTAAATACGGTGGGGCACACCGAAATCCACGCTTGCGGACAGACTGATCTCTACTCTTTGATGGCAGCATCAATGAGCAAATCGACTGGCTGATTCAAGAATCCCTGTGCCTTAAGGCCAGGGAGTGTCAAATTGCTATCCCTCAAATGACATAAAACTCCCCGTATTTGTGGCGAATGTAACGGATAAAGGGATCGATAGTTAAAGGTGAACCTGTAACGCGATCGATCAATTCGACAGCAGTGTATTTGCGGCCGTGCTGGTAGATGTTTTGTTTGAGCCAGTTGTGGAGTACGCTAAAATTGCCCCGTTCTATTTCTACGGGAATTTCAGGATTGATTTTTACTGCTGTTTCGTAGAATTGGGCGCTCATCAAGTTGCCGAGGGTGTAACCTTGGAACATTCCGCCGATCATACCAACATACCACTGAACATCTTGCATCGCGCCTTCGCTGTCGGTAGCGGGGACAACGCCGAGGTCGGTTCTATAGCGTTCGTTCCAGGCTTCGGGGAGGTCTCGCACTGCTAGTTTTCCCTCTACCATTGCCAATTCTAGGTCAAAGCGGATGGCGACGTGGAGGTTGTAGGTTACTTCGTCGGCGTCGGTGCGGATGAGCGATCGCGAGACTTTGTTAATTGCCCGGTAAAATGCGTCAGTGGATACGTGTCCCAACTGTCGCAAAAATACGCCTTGGAGTTGCGGGTAGAAACATTCCCAAAAACCGCGGCTGCGCCCGACCAAATTTTCCCAAAGTCGCGATTGACTTTCGTGCACGCCGGAGGAAATGCCACCAGCCAGAAGCGTGCCCTCAAATTCCGGGGAATTTCCGAGTTCGTAGAGGGCGTGTCCGGCTTCGTGGATGCTGCTGAAGAGTGCTTGATCCAAGTGGTCTTCATAGACGCGGGTGGTAATTCGCACGTCGTCTATGGAGAAGTTGGTCATGAACGGGTGCAGGGTGGTGTCTTGCCGTCCCCGTTGGAAGTCGAACCCCATGCGTTCTACAACTTTGCGAGTGAATTCTAGTTGTTGGAATTCGGGGAAGTCTTGGTGCAAGCAGGAGTCGTCGGCGGGAGGTTGCGAGGTGATGGCTTCGACTATCGGCACTAATTCTTGACGCAGTTGGGCGAAAAGCGGGCGCAGCAGGGATACTTTCATGCCGTAGTCGCTACGATCGATCAACGGATCGGCGATGTGTTCGTAACCGGGGAAAAAGTCGGCGTATTGCCTGCTTAATTCTAGGGTTTTTTCGAGATACGGCTCAACGGCTGCGAAGTTGTTGGCTGCCCTGGCAGCGGCCCAAGCTTCGTAGCAGTCGGCTTGGTGGCGGCAGAGTGCGGACATGAAGGTTGCGGGGACTCTGGCGGCGCGATCGTAGTCTCTGCGGGCTATGCGGATCAGGCTGGCTGCGGTGGAGTCGTAGGGGAGGGTTTGTTCGTAGAAACGCAAGTCTTCTAGGAGTTCACCTATTTTTGGATCTGTAAATTTTTCGTGGGATATTTGTTTGAGAGTAGCCAACTGGCGGCCTCTGGCAGTTGCACCTTTGGCGGGCATATAAGTTGATTGATCCCAATGCAGCAACGACGAGGCTGATTCGATGTCCGTAACTTCTCTGAGGTGGGCTGCCAGTTGAGCGAATTTTGCTTGAGTTTTATCTAGGGTTTGCATGATTGGGGTTTATGGTGCTGTTTTGCCTACAAAGGTTGCGGTGCGGCATCCGTATCCATCAATCATAGCTACCCTGAAATCAAGCTAAAAACCGCACTTCTTCCCGTATTGTACGCAATTTAGAGTCATTTTTGCACAATTTCCGGTATTTATGCGGATTGAGTTCGATCGCCTTGGATAAGTTTTCGATCGCCCGCCCGATGCTGCAGGCTACAAGTTCCTGGCTGTTTGTGAGCTCGCCTGCTTCTTTTTCCAGGGCGTAAAGGCAAGCTTTTTGATAGTACAGGTTTGGATCGTCGGGTTTGAGTGCGATGATTTTATCGTAGGAGGCGATCGCTTCGCTAAATCGTTGAATTTTTTTGAGGGCGACGGCGCGGTTGTACCAGGCTTCGGTGTTGTCTGGCTGCAACTCTACGGTTTTGTCCCAAGAGGCTATTGCTTCTTCAAAGCGTTGTAAGTTGGCGAAGGCTAAGCCGCGGTTGTAAAAGGTTTCGCTGTCGTTTGGCTTGAGTGCGAGGGCTTTGTCCCAGGATGCGATCGCTTCTTCAAATTGTCCCATTTGTGCGATCGCCCTGCCGCGTTTGTTCCAGGCTTCGGCGGAATTCGGGCGCAGTTGCAGGGTTTTGTCGTAGGAGGCGACGGCTTCCGGGTAGAGTTTTTCATCGGCTAGGGCTAAGCCGCGGTTGTACCAGGCTTGATGCAAGTCTGGTTTGAGTTCGATCGCTTTGTCGAAGGAGGCGATCGCGGCTGTATTTTGGTCGGATTTTCTCAGGGCAAATGCTTTGTTGTACCAAGCTTCGCAGTAGTCTGGTTTGATGGCTATAGCTTTCTCGTAGGAGGAGATCGCTTCTGATAATTTTTCTAAGCTGACGAGGGTGTTGCCGCGGTTCGTCCAAGCTTCGGGGTAGCTGGGATTGAGTTGGATCGCCTTTTCGTAGGATGCGATCGCTTCTGAGAGTCTGTTGAGCTTCCGCAAAACGTTGGCCCGATTATACCACGCTTCGGGATTGTTTGGTTTGATTTTTAGGGATTGGTTGTAGGCTGCGATCGCTTCTTCTAGCTGGCCCAATTTTTTGAGGGCTACGCCTTGGTTGTACCACGCTTCATAAAATTTTGGTTCAAGTTCGATCGCTTCTTCCCAAGATTCGATCGCAGCTTGGAATCGTCCCATTGCTTCTAGGGCGTTGCCGCGTTCGTACAAGGTTTGAGCCTTTTGGGTATTGACTGCTATGGATTTTTCCCCTGAGTCGATCGGCTTTTCTATGCTGGCTAATTTTTGCAAGGGGTTTCACCTCATTATTTTCTGTCTAATTGATTCTTTTCTTTTTTATATGCGATCTTTTTCGCCTTTGAGTGCTTTTGATCGATCCTATTTGGTTATTTATGGCAATTTTACAGGAATTTTGGGACTTTTTCAATTTTTTTTATTATACTTCTAGAGCTGGGATTGGTAGGTATAGATTAATACTATTTTTTTGAGCTGACCGAAACCATCCAGGATGCAAGCCCCCGAATTTATCCGTGGGGTCAATGCTTCAATTCTAAAATCTAAAATCTAAAATCTAAAATCGCGCAATCGATTGACTGGGTAGAAAAGAGGAAAGGGCGATCGGGCTGACAGGATTACGTTAAAAGCACAAATAAGCGCGATCGCCACAAACCACATTTTTCAAACAAACCGGCCTTCTGAGCATTTATTCGGGGTTAAATGCTATCTGGATCGATGTTCAATTCGCGCAGTTTAGCTGCTAAACGTTGAGCAATTTGATTTGCTTCTTCGGCCCTTTGATCTGCTTGTTCTGCTCTTTGATTGGCTTGTTCAGCTCTTTGATTGGCTTGTTCAGCTCTTTGATTGGCTTGTTCGGCTCTTTGAGACTCTTGTTGTAGGCGCTGACGATCTAATAATCTCTCTTCTTCTAATTCCGCATAGGAAAGAAACTTTTCTCCATTAGGTCGATAAATTTCTAACCCATCTTCTCCCAACTCAAATCGCACACCTAATCTCGGACTAATCCATCCCTCCATCGGCTCAATAACTTCTAAATTTCCCTCAATTCTTTGCCAACCTTCCAGTTCATTTATTTGTGGATCGTAAAGGTAATACTCCTCAACCCCATGACGCTGGTAAAATGAAAGTTTTTTATTCATTTTAGTATTGCTGTCGTTGTGGGAGCGAATCTCAAAAACGACTTGAGGGCCAATATTATCCTCTCGATGTTGTATGTAGGAAGGGCGATCGCCCTTTGGCCTTCCAAATATCACCATCGTATCAGGTGCTTGAGAAATTTCAGGTTTCCCCTCAACGGGATACCACAGTAAATCGGCAGCTACAAAAACGTTTGGGTCATCTTTAAACAGCGATTCGCAACCTTCTTTGATTTTGACAATTAATTCATATTGAATTGTGCTTTCTGCCATTGGTTGACCGTCGCTGGAAGGATAAATGATTTCTTGGGTTGTGACTTGCATAGTCGTTGTCTCCGAGAAGTATCTAGGTTTAATTGTACTATTTATTCAGATAATTCGGCGGTTTAAACCGCGTCTATACAAACCAAGTCCGCCTGCGCGGACTAAGAAATAATAAGAGTGTTTTTGATGCTGTAGGGGCGGGTTTTACCAACAATAATTGCCTAAAACCGACAATCTCATAAACCCGCCCCGCCCAAGGGCAAATCCCTATTCTTGAATCAAGGCTTGAAACCGAGTATGCGATCGAAAGCTGTCAAAAACTGAGTCAGTTTTTGCCAGTTTTCGGTATGTGTCAGGATTCAGATTGATGGCTTGCTGCAAATTTTGAATCGCTCGATCGATCTGACTGTGCAACGCATGAAAGCAAGCCAGATGATAAATCTGAGATGTTTGATATTGTACCAGGCTTTATCTTTATCAGGTTTGAATTCTAAGGCTTTGTCGAAGGAGGCGATGGTTTCTTCTAGCCTGCCCAAATTACCCAGTGCATAGCCCCGATTGTACCAGGCGTCCTGTTTATCAGGTTTGAATTCTAAGGCTTTGTCGTAGGAGGCGATCGCTTCTTCTAGCCTGCCTAACTTACCCATTGTAATCCCCCGATTGTACCAGACTGCGTGGTCATCTGGTTTAAATTCTAAGGCTTTGTCGTAGGAGGATATCGCTTCTTCTAGCCTGCCTAAATCATCCAGTGCATTACCCCGATTATTCCAGACTTCGTGTTTATCAGGTTTAAATTCTAAGGCTTTGTCGTAGGAGGCGATCGCTTCTTCCCATCTGCCTAAATTATCCAGTGCAATGCCCCGATTGTACCAGGCTGCGTGGTCATCTGGTTGAATTTCTAAGGCTTTGTCATAGGAGGCGATCGCTTCTTCCCATCTGCCTAAATTATCCAGTGCAATGCCCCGATTGTACCAGGCTTCGTGGTCATCTGGTTGAATTTCTAAGGCTTTGTCATAGGAGGCGATCTCTTCTTCTAATCTTCCTAAGTTACCCAGTGCAATGCCCCGATTGTACCAGGCTTCGTGTTTATCAGGTTTGATTTCTAAGGCTTTGTCATAGGAGGCGATCGCTTCTTCTAGCCTGCCTAAATTAACCAGTGTAGAGCCACGATGGTACCAGGTTTCGTGTGAATTTGGTTTGAATTCTAAGACTTTGTCGTAGAAGGCGATCGCTTCTTCTAGTCTGCCTAAATCATCCAGTCCAGATCCCCGATTGTACCAGGCGTCGTGTTTATCAGGTTTGAATTCTAAGGCTTTGTCGTAAAAGGCAATCGCCTTTGCGTAATCTTCAGCAGAGAGATACAATAAAGCCTGTTCACCAAACAATTCAGCTTTTTGTTCAGGTGTTTGCCCATCCTCATCAATTAAACCTTGAAGCCTGACCAATTCGCGTTTCCGTGCTTCAGGAGTCAAAGCTAGATATTCTTCTAGCTTCCGTCTCTCCGAACAAGCTTGCATTGATTCGGCTTGCAAGCTTTCTTTATCCATCGACAACTTAAATAAGCTCGATCGCCAATCAAAGAAATCCGGTGCTCGTTCAATCAAATAATTAACTGCAAAACGAGGTAAGATAAACACAAAACAAATATTAAAATTATCTCTAAATCTTTCCCGCTGCTGGTTGAGATTGATCAAAACAGGTGGCACACCCCGCCAACTATAGGAATAAATTTCCTCACTTTTCCATCCCAGTTCTCTTTTTTCTTGTTCATACTCATAAAGTGAATATTCTAAGCCTGTCACAAACAAAATATTAATTTCATCTCGCTTTGGCAAATCTTCAATTATCTTATAAAAATTATAAACAGACTTATCCAGCGGTAACACCTGAATCTTTTTCTGGGATAAATCTTCTCGAACTTGCGTAATCAATCGTTCCCCCTCCGCCGGCACACACTCAACAAACAACAACCGGAAACCATTCGTCCGTTTGAGAGTGCGTAGCAGAGACTCATATTCTTCCTCTGCTGTTGCTGGCGGTAAATCGGCATCCCAATCAATTATTTCTGGAGTCATGGCTCAATTTCTGGAAGTTGTGCAAGACTATCTTGAAATTGCTTAATTCCTTTAATCAGCGGGTGAACGTCATGCCAATACTGGATTTCACCTGCTTCATCAAAGTAACGGTATTCCAAAATACAGCGGTTAAACAATAACTTGCGGCATTCATCCTCATTTTTGATTTCTTTTGAGCGTGAAACCTCAGCTAAAATTTTCCATTCTCCATCGTTTACATTTCTGCGAAAAGGATCTCGTGCTTTTGTAATAGCTCTTTGCACGGCTTTTGGAGAAATCGGCAATTCTTCAGTACGCTGAATAGCTTCTTCCATTAACTGTAACATATTTCGGACATGACCGCCACTCATCAAGCAAATTTGATTGAGTATTTCTAGGTTTTCAAACAGTCCAGTTTCCAGAGACAAGTTAGGAGAAAAAGGGCTGACTCGTTTACAAATCAACTCTTTCATTTTATTCAATCCTGGTTCGTAGATATTGCCATCACGAGTTCGCACCATAATCATCGGCAAAATTTCAGTGTTATCGTAATTGGAGGCTAACTCATTGGCACGATCGGAATACATCATGGAAATTGGCAAAGTATAGATAACGTGACAATCTAATCCTTTAAGTTGTTCGCAGCGGTTGATAAAAATGTCATCATGATTGTTGCTGCCTTCAGAGCCATTCAATATCACGATTCTGTCTAAATTATCCACAATAACTGCTAGTTGAGTATAGCCTTGAGGCAGATTTTGTTTAGCGCCAGCAATGTATTCATTTAGCGCAGTAATTAAAGTTGTTGTGTGAGGGTTTATTTTGCGGCGAATTTCTTGGCGCAAACTTGGTACAGCTTTAATATTTGCCGTGAGTTTGGTAAACAAAGTAATTTGAGATTCTAGACTGATAGAATCAAGGTTTACTTCCATTTGGGCCAAATCTTTTAATTCATTTCCTCGACTTTTTACCCAATTTAATAAAGCTTGAGATTTAGAGTTTGAGCTAAGTTTTTTCAATAAATGTTTGGTACAAGCGAGGAGAATATCGGTATATTCAGTATCTTCTGGATCGATATCTTCTTCTTCGGCGGCGAAATAGACTACAAAACAGCCTTTTGTTTGTAAATATTGTTGAAGTCGCAGCAATTCTGTTGATTTTCCCGCACCGCGATGTCCAGTATATAACTGACAAGTCATCCGTTCCGATCGCCGCTGAATCTTTATGCCCAAATCTTCTATAATATTCCCATCTCCTCGCGCTTCCTGACAGTCAACATACTGCGGATCATTTGCGGGCAAAGGATAGAATGGGTCAAAGGCATTGTAGAGGTTCGTTATTAATTTTTCGGATTCTTGAGTCATAATTTTATATTGTTTATAGTAGATTTGTCGTTGGTGGGGGCGGGTTTTTGAGATTGTCGGTTTGAGGCAATTTTTGTTTGTAAAACCCGCCCCTACAGGATTTATCAGGCTTGATATTTTTTCAGAATAGCAACTTTTTCGGGGAAAATTTCGATCGCCATTTTCTCATCATAACGAGTCGCGAGCGATCGCCTCACTTCGCCCAAAAACAGCGGCTGCGACAGCCCCGGTTCAGGATGTACCACTGTACGAACCCGGATTGTCATGTAGTCTCTACCGCGCCCAGAGCGCCCTGGAGAGTACAAATCCGCAGCCGCTTGCTGCATCGTTGCTTCTAATTCTGATTCCGTGATCGTAGGTGGCACAGTAACTACTGTTTGAGCGCCGCCAGTATCGTAAACTAAAGAATAGCGCACCGCACCCGGAATTTCTGTACGGGAAAACAGTCCCAAACCGAGACCGAATATACTCGCAGCAATCACGCCCATAAAGCTTGTCACTCCTACCAATCGGAAGCGAAAACCCCATTTGAAGATAAATGCTATAACTGTTAAAATAGCCAAAGCTACTGTCAGAATTCCCGCCCATTGGGCGTACATTAAGAGATTAGAATTTACGCTCATTTGATGATTTGTTGACTGTTGACTGTTGACTGTTGACTGTGGATATTAGTTACCGATACCCGATGCCCAATGCCCAATGATTAATTAAGCGTTTCGGGCCACAAGCAGATAAGTCATCATATCGCCTTTCCCCTTCACTGGAATGATGCCGCGCTCCTCAAAAACGTACTTACCCCGCAAGCGCTCGTAGGTAGCAACTGTCACCTGAATGCTGCCGGGGACGCCTTGAGATTCCATCCGGGAAGCTGTATTTACCGTATCTCCCCACAAATCGTAAGTAAATTTTTTAGTACCGATTACCCCAGCTTCCACCGGGCCTGTGTGGATGCCGATGCGGATGCTGAGCGGCTGACCTCCCTTGGTATGTATCTTAGTCATTGCTGCTTGAATTTCCAGCGCCATTTCCGCGATCGACTCGGCGTGGTCGTCGCTGGGCGTGGGCAAACCGCCAACCACCATATAAGCATCGCCGATCGTCTTAATTTTCTCAAGTCCGTAGCGCTCGGCCAACTCGTCAAAAGCCGAAAAAATTTCGTTGAGCAACTCCACCAATTGGGCCGGCGATAAATGAGCCGAAAGCTTAGTAAAACCGACCAAATCGGCAAACATCACTGTTACCTCAGCGAAACTGTCGGCGATCGTAATTTCCCCGTGTTTCAGGCGCTGCGCGATCGCCCTCGGTAAAATATTTAACAGCAAACGCTCGGACTTTTCCTTTTCCTGAGCCAACTCATGTAAATAGGCCTGTTCCTTATCCCGCAGCCGCTTCTTTTCCAGACAAGCGCTAATTCGAGCCTTGAGCAATACCGGATTGAACGGTTTAGAAAGATAATCCTCCGCCCCCAACTCTATACACCGGACGATACTGTCGATATCGTCCACCGCCGAAATCATAATCACCGGGATATGGCGCAACTTCTCGTCCGCCTTCAGATTTTCCAGCACCTGATAGCCGTTCATTTGCGGCATCATAATGTCTAGGAGAACTAAATCAAAAGGATCGCTTCGCAACATTTCCAGAGCTTGCAGACCATCTTCAGCAACAGTCACCACGTGGCCTTGACGCTGAAGTCGGCGGGCCAGCAAATCGCGGTTTACCTCATTGTCGTCAACAACCAGCACGCTGCCCTCGTCACCTTTCATGTCATAGCCTTTTTTAGAAGCAGTTCAATCTTACCCAAAAGTCGAGGAAACTCGACCGGTTTGGTGTCGTAGTCGTCGCAGCCGGCGGCAATACACTTTTCACGATCGCCCGCCATTGCGTGAGCCGTCAGCGCAATCACCGGAATCGTGCTAGTTTCAGAAGCCGCCTTAATTTGCTGCGTTGCTTGCCACCCGTCGAGCACTGGCAGACTCATATCCATCAGAATCAAATCCGGTACTTTCGCGAGCGCCATCGACACTCCCTCAGCACCGTCAACAGCAATAAAGACCTCGTGTCCCTTGCGGGCCAGACGCCTGGAAAGCATATCCCTATTCATTTCGTTATCTTCGACCAACAGGATTTTAGCCATTGGTGTTCTCCTTGCCTTTCGAGTCGTACCTGCGATCGAGCCTGTCATTTACTATAGAGCGAACATCGCGCAACAAAGTATCGCAACTGTAGACTCCCTTTTGTAGTACCCGCTCGACGTAGCCGTTTAGCTGCTGGCTTTCGGCCTGTGTCAAGTTTTTCCCCGTGAGCACAACAATCGGTATAGGATCTCCCGAATGGGATTTGCGAATTTCCCCGATCAACTCAAAACCATCCATTTCTGGCAACATCAAATCCAGTAATATCAGGTGCGGGCGAGCAACTTTTAGCCGATCGAGAGCAGCGCGTCCGCTGTCAGCTTCCGTTACTGCCCAGCCTTGTGTTTCTAGTACGCATCGCAGTATTTCGCGCGTGGCAACGTCGTCTTCCACAATTAGAATTTCACAGGTCAAATTGTTACTTGCAACGCCGTCTTGGTCGCGTCGGTACTTGTTCAACAAGGCAGCCAGCCGTTTGCCGTCCACTGGTTTGGTGAGGTAGTCCGAGGCACCCAATGCAAAGCCGAGGCTTTTGTTGCCCACAAAGGATAGCAGGATTACGGGAATTTCGGCAAGCTCAGGATCTGCCTTCAGCGCTGAGAGTACCGCCCAGCCGTCCATTCCGGGCATGATCACATCCAGGGTAATGGCGTCTGGCCGTAGTTGCTTAGCGAGCCGGAGAGCTTGCTCGCCGCCGCCTGCGACTTCTACGTGCAGTCCTTGCCGACTGAGGGTGCGCTGGATTAAATCCCGCGAGATCGGGTCGTCGTCCACTACCAGCACCGTGCCGACAGCGGGGGCGTCGGGAGGGCTAGTGCTGTCGTGGACGTTGTTGGGGATTTCCGGCTGTTTGATGGCGCTGGGCAAGATCACGGTGAAAGTAGTGCCGGAGCCCGAGGTGCTGCTGACCTCAATGCTGCCGCCCATCATCTGACAGAAGCGCTGGCTGATTGCTAGTCCCAAACCGGTGCCACCGTACTCGCGGGTAGTCGAGGCATCAGCTTGGGTGAAAGGTTGGAAAACTCGCTCCAATTGCTCTTGTGTCATGCCGATGCCGGTGTCGGCGACGCGGAAACTTAAAAATTCGGAGTTGGAAATTAAAATTTGGGAAGATTCCTCTTGATTTTTCATTTTTAATTGTTCATTTTTAATTCTTTCCACTCCGATCGAAATTCTCCCGTTTTGTGTGAACTTGGCAGCGTTGCTGAGCAAGTTAAGCAGCACTTGCCGCACTTTGGTCATGTCCGCGTGCATGGTGTCGAGGTTGTCTGGACAGTACACTTCTAGGGTATTACCGTTTTTCTCGACCAGCGGCCTGGCCGTGGCAACTGCACTTTCAATTAAGGTATGGATGTCGAAGGTTTCTAAGTAGAGATCCATTCGACCTGCTTCAATTTTAGAGATATCTAGGATGTCGTCGATCATCGACAGCAGGTGTTTGCCGGCGCTGCAGATTTTTTCGAGGTCAGGGACGAAAGCTTCATCGCCCAATTCTTCGGCTTCTTCTTGGAGCATTTCGCTGTAGCCGATGATGGCATTGAGGGGTGTGCGAAGTTCGTGGCTCATGTTGGCGAGAAATGTGCTTTTTGCCCTGTTGGCTGATTCTGCTGCTTCTAGGGCCGACTGCAAGGCGGATTCTGCCTGTTTGCGATCGGTGATGTCTTGGACTGTGCCTTCGTAGTACAAAATCCTGCCGTTTTCGTCGCAGATGCTGCGCGCGTTTTCAGAAATCCAGATCGTGCTACCGTCTCGGCGGTATATTTGGGATTCAAATTTTGACACTTGGCGGCGCGCGCCCAATAGGGCCATAAACTCGGCGCGCCGATTGGGGTCTACGTAAAGTTGGCGGTTGATCTCGGTGAGTTCGGCGAGCATTTGGGTACAGGATTCGTAGCCGTAAATTCGGGCTAGTGCGCTATTGCCACTGAGGTAGCGCCCGTCTGGGGTGGTCTGGAATATGCCTTCGACTGCGTTTTCAAAGATGCTGCGGTATTTTGTTTCGGATTGTCTCAAGGCTGCTTCTGCTCGCTTGCGCTCTAGGGCATTGGCGAGCATTTCTCCTACCATGTTTAGCTGTGTGGATATTTCGGTTGCTCGACCTGCTGTTTGCTTTAAGCCATCGAATCCGAGAATTCCTACTAGGTTTTTCCTCGAAATTAGGGGGATAATTATCAGTGAGTGGCTATTTTTTAGCGGTTTTTGGGATTCTAAATTATTGAGGGAAGTCCCAATCGAAGGTATTGAGGCGGTTGCTGTTTGATTGACTGTTTGGGATGGGGATTCTGTCTGGAATTGGGCTGGATTTTGACCGAGAAAATAGGCAATTTCGGCGATTGCTGAGGGCGGGAGTTCGCCGATTTCTGGAATATAAAGGCATTCGGCGCGATCGAGCTTTTCTGCAATCCAAGGGATTTGTGCGGTGTCTATTGGTTTGTCGGTGCTGTTTTTGACTGCCGGAATGCCTTCGCCGCACCACTCGTAGGTTTTGTCGGCGCGGGTTTTGTCGAATGATAACAGGTAGATGTAACTGCGGTTAAACCCGCTCAATGTGGCGATCGCTTCCAGGGTTCGATCGATGCCTTTGTCTATTTCTGATAAGGGCTGGCTGATGAAATCGGTTGACAAACGGGCAATCAACTGAGCGAATTCTATTCGATACTGCAAAGATTGTTCTACTTTTTTGAGTTCGGTAACGTCTCGAAAGATCCAGACTCTACCGACTGTTTTCGCTCCTACTTTTGATGGCAACGAATTTAATTCAATAATTTTTCCGTCTTTAAATTCTAATAATTCGCTGATTTGAGTATCTGAATCTGCCGACACTTTGAGCACGTTTTGGAGAAATCCTTGCGGGTCTTTTAATTGTTCCCTGTCGAATGGGAATCCTGTTTCGATCGTGTTTTTGACTGGGCCGAAGGTCGATCGGCTCAACTTTCCTTGGCTGGCGGACAAACCCCACAGCTCTAGAAATTTCTGATTATAATTGCATACATTGCCGTTGATGTCAACGGCCAGAATTCCTGCATCTGTAGATTTTAGAACTGCTTGCAGTATCGAGAGCGATTGCTTGTGTTCTCTAATGTCAAAAAGGTCAAAAAACACCAAGACTGATATTTCGCTGCCCTCAAATGCGGGATGGAAAAAATAGGAAACTGGTAAAATCTTGCCGTCGCGACACAAAAACTCGTCGTCCCAGTTGTTGCAAGGTTGACGGGAAGCGATCGCCTGTTGTAAATCTAGTGTAGGTGCGATCGGCCTATCTTCACTCTTGCTGGGCGACTGTTTCGGCTCCGTCAAAACTTGGGATTTGTGGCCTTCCTTTTGCTTCCCGATGCGCTCTAGCAGAGAAACGCCTGCAAGTTCCGACTCTCGCCACCCCAGCAAGCGTTCGGCCTCTGGATTCACCGAGATTACACAGCCCTTCGCGTCAAGGATACACAATCCCGCCCCCAAACTGTTGACACTCGCCCGCAGTCGATCGAATTCTGAAGCTGTTGGAGAGTCTTGAGGGGACTGGGGCGAGTGGGTTAAATCCTTTAACGGCACCGTCTCTGAGTTCAAGCAATCCTGCTGCTGAAGTTCTTGCTGACTCTGAACTTTGTCATAGCTAGAACTTACCTGCTCTAATAAAAGCTGCCACTGCTCAGCAGTGGGAGGGGGAGACTCGCCGACTAAACCAAGCTGTTCGAGTTGGCGCTGGAGGTGGGGGTGCATATTTTCTGGCGCTTTGTAGGCAACTTTCTACAGTATATCTTTTTAATTAATAATATATATACGTAGGTATACGGTTAGGGGACAAGTACGCGATCGAAATCTCTAACAGATTTTATTGAGAAGCCGACGGATCATCTCGGCTCTCCAAAATCTTTCCAACTCGGCTAATTATATTAATTCTCATAACTTTTAAGGGTTGTGTACAAACCAATCTTCTGAATGTCGGCAGCCGGCTCAAAAATAATAATATCATCTGATCGAGTCAATACTCAGGAAAGTTGGGGGAACGATACTACAAGCTTACGCGGGGCAAGGAGCACTAAAAAAGTCGAATTAAATGCAATCCCGGTGTGGAGCCGACATTGATTTAATTATCCACAGTCGATCGAAGTCAAGCGAGAATCAGCCATTGGGCCAGAGAAAAACTGTTCGGAGTATTGTAAAACTTCATTGAGTTTATAAGCAATTATAAACAATAATGGTATTATATTGTTGTGAGTGCGATTCGTTTAGCCGAAACCTTAAAAGGGGGATGGCTAGCAGCGATAGGGTAAGCCCATCAGGGTTAGAGTTCGCACTTTAATCCCCTATTGCCGACAACTTATTATCCATGCAGGTGAGAAAACCTAGTCGAGTATCTAGCTAAGACAACTAGGGGAAAACAGGAAAGATGAAGGTGCCAACCAACATCATAACTAAAATCCAAAATAAATCAAGTCCTGACATCATGATGCGTGATTGAAAGCACACAAGGAACCAGATATGAATTTGGTTTCCCCTACATAAAGAATGACAAACTTTATGTAAAGCGGGGGTGAAAGCGTACAATCGGGATAGCTGAATACCGACAACGCCAGCAAAAATCCTCTAACCGAATCATTGCGAAAGTAATGAAGTCGTGGGGTAGAAGCGCAAGCTAGCGAATTGTCGATATAACCGCCGTAAAATATGCCTAGAGGATATAAGCTCATCAGAGAAATCTGAACTTCTGGGTCAGGAACATCTGACAAGGGTAAGGACTATCAGGATTTTACAACCGAGATAGCGCATCACCTAGAACCCCGGCGGACAGACAAACCCTAACGGATTTAATCAATGGATAGTAGGAACGAAGTAATCCTTTTGTATGTTCCTCTTCAAATCGATTGTTGAGGTAGGCTGTCAGGCTACACGCTGCGAAAGGCTGGGATGGTTTAAGAAGCCAATGCCTAACCTGAAATAACAGGTAATGCCGAAAAAGGGATGGGGTAATGCCCAGGATATGCTGACGTAAACCGCGAAGGTGATTAAGTGAAAAGGTGCAATTAGTAATGAACAAGCCTAAATCTGATTTGGAAACGAATACAGAGGGATGGAAAACTATTAATTGGCGTCAAGCCGAAAGATATGTTTTCAAGTTGCAAAAACGCATTTTCGCTGCTTCCCGTTGTGGAGATGTCAAGAAAGTTCGTAAACTTCAAAAGACGCTGATGAGGTCTTGGTCTAATAAGATTTTGTCAGTAAGAAGGGTCACTCAGGACAACCAGGGAAAAAAGACGGCAGGAGTGGACGGGCTAAAAAGCTTATCCCCAGCAGCTCGTCTAGAACTGGCAAGGGAATTAAAGCTAACTGGAAAATCAAAACCAACAAGAAGAGTTTGGATTCCAAAACCAGGAAGTAATGAAAAACGCCCCCTGGGTATACCTGTAATGTATGACAGAGCTTTACAAGCCGTAGTAAAATCCGTACTTGAGCCGGAATGGGAGGCAATTTTTGAGCCAAACAGCTATGGTTTTAGACCAGGCAGGTCATGCCACGATGCGATTAAGCAGATTAAATTCTGTATTCAACATAAGGCGAAGTTTGTACTAGATGCAGACATAGCCAAGTGTTTTGACCGTATTAACCATTATGAACTACTCCAAAAGTTGAACATAAAAGGCAAGGTCAGGAGACAATTAAAATCCTGGCTAAAGTCTGGAGTAATTGACGATGGAGCGTTCACTGCTACATCTGAGGGTACGCCACAGGGTGGGGTCATTTCTCCGTTACTGGCAAACATTGCCCTCCACGGTTTGGAGCAACGCATAGAAAAAGAGTTTCCATCTGCACAAAGTGGATGGATAAGGAAATCACTTTCCATATTTGGCAAACAAATAGGCAGTCCGAACATAATCCGATATGCCGATGACTTTGTGATTCTATGTGAAGAAAAAGCCGTAATCCAAAGATGCCGAGAGATAATTTCGGAATGGTTAGCTGGCATGGGTTTAGAATTAAAACCTGAGAAGACGAGGCTAACTCACACTTTCAAAAATGAATTAAGTGAGGATGGTAAAGCTGGTTTTGACTTTTTAGGTCATCACATCCGGCAATACCCTGCTGGAAAGCATCGAAGCAGTTTAAGTACGCACGGTGAAATATTAGGTTTTAACACACTCATTACCCCAAATAAGAAGTCAAGTAAGGCTCACCAAGAGGAAATCGGAAGAATCATCAAAAAACATAGGTCATCGCCACAATCGGCGTTAATTAGAGACTTAAACCCTGTAATAAGGGGATGGACTTCTTTCTATACCAACTCTGACACCAAAACCGTTGGAGAACTCTCTAAACAAGATAACCTCACATACCTGAAACTTCGACGTTGGGCAAAACGCCGTTGTGGAAACATCAAGGCAGGACATCAACTGTATTGGCACACCATTGGCGGTAATAACTGGGTATTCTCAACCAGAGAAGAGGGAGCGAACCCCCTTCGGTTACTAACGCATAGTGAATTCGAGTGTAGCAGTATCGACTATGTGAAAGTTAAAGGGGATAAAAGTCCTTACGATGGCGACCTGGTTGTGCGAATCGAAGCCGCACGAGAGAGTGGGAAACTCAAAGACTCCCCTGGCAAGCGCTCAAATGCCAGTGT